>JACESW010000034.1 GCA_013911625.1 Cryomorphaceae bacterium
CTATAAAAAGAGGTCACACCTTATGTGTGCCAAAGCGTGAATTTGATGAACTCTATGAGTTGCCTGTGGAGGATTACCGAAGCCTAATGGCATTTTCGCAGCGCGTTGCTCAGAGCTTGAAGCGCGTGGTGCCGTGTAAAAGAATAGGCTCCTTAGTGCTTGGCATGGAAGTGCCGCACGCACATTTACATCTTGTCCCTATAAATGCTGAACACGAATTGAGTTTTGCTAATGCTCAATCGGGACTTTCTCAGGAGGAGATGATCGCACTTGCTCGTGCTATTTCAGACGATCTGGATTCTGTTGAATAAAGGCCTCCCAGCTACCGCCTTTCCCTTTTGCTTTTGGCCGCTTACCGCCTGAACCGTGTTTAGGAGCCGGTATTCCGCTTGTCTGAGAATGATGACACACGGCTGCCGCGAGGGCATCCGAGGCATCTAGGTATTTGTGACTCACACCAGGATACATACTTTGTAGCATGCCACTCACTTGCTCTTTACTCGCATTTCCGTTTCCTACAATACTTTGCTTAATTAAGCGAGGACTGTATTCAAAAACGGGAATTTTTTTAGAAAGTGCTGTAGCCATACAAACGCCTTGAGCACGGCCAAGTTTTAACATTGACTGCACGTTCTTGCCAAAGAACGGCGCTTC
Organism: Cryomorphaceae bacterium; assembly: GCA_013911625.1. The sequence continues at coordinate 655 of JACESW010000034.1, forward strand.
AAGAGCCATTTCATCAGGCTTGTACAGTTCAACGACCTTGCTGAGTTCTTCAAAAATATGTGATAATCTTGTATAGTGATCAAGCTTGGCATTGAACTTCAATACATCAAGTACTACGGGCTGGACCTTACCTTTTACAATATGAATAACACTGTAGCCCATAACTACAGTTCCGGGATCGACTCCTAGAATTACTTTTTCTATAGCCAGAGATTCTCCCATATTAAATCATTAACCCAACAATAGCAGCTGTATAGAGAGAGGCAACAGTCCCGGCGATAAGTGCCTTGATACTGAGTTCACTTAGGTCTTTACGTCTTGAAGGTGCAATAGTACCAATTCCCCCAATCTGTATTCCAATACTGGCAATATTTGCGAATCCACAAAGCATGTACGTACTCAGGGTAATTGAACGCTCCGAGGCAAAAAGTCCAGCATTTTTCATATCTGTCAAGGTAACGTAGGCGTAGAATTCGTTTAAGATGGTCTTTTCACCAAGTAATTGACCCACCAATAACAAGTCCTGAGGCGGTACCCCAAGAATCCAAGCGATGGGACTTAGGAGAGCTCCCATGATAAATTGCAATGAGAACGAGTCGTAGCGTCCATCGGTAAATTCTGCAGTCCAAGCATTTAATCCGGTCCAAGAGCCAATACCCTCGACAAAGAGGTAGTTGACCCCATATACTAGGGCAGTAAATACCAATAGCATTGCCCCAACATTCACAGCTAGTTTCACTCCTTCGGTAGTTCCGTTAGAAATGGCGTCGAGCGCATTAGATCCCATGTCTTGAGAACTAATCTCAGCGACTTCCTCGACAGCTTCAGTTTCAGGCAAAAGAATCTTCGCGCTGATCAAAGCCGCCGGTGCCGAAAGAACTGACGCGGTCAACAGATGCTTTGCAAAAAACAATTGTCGTTCCGGATCATCTCCGCCCAAATAACCAATATAGGCAGCCAATACACCACCGGCAATGGTGGCCATACCTCCTGCCATCAAACTGAGTAATTCCGAACGGCTCATTTTTGCGATATATGGTTTTACTAGTAGTGGTGCTTCGGTCTGACCAATGAATATGTTACCGGCAGCAGCGAGCGATTCCGCCCCTGAGAGACGTAGTGTTTTCTGCATGACCCAAGCCATCGCTTTTACCACTTTTTGCAAAATCCCATAGTAGTACAGCAAGGAAGTAACTGCTGAGAAGAAAATTACCGTGGGAAGTACTTGAAAGGCGAATAGATATCCGAAACTTGATGTATCTGTTATCAAAGAACCAAAGAGGAAAGTAGATCCTTCTCGGGTGAAGTCCAAAAGGGTAACTGCTGCTAAACTAAATTTTTCAAAAGCCCAGCTAACGCCAGGTACTTTTAGCACCCCCAACGCTAAAATTATTTGCAGTCCTAAGCCTTTAACAACCATCCACCAGTTAATGGCTTTTTTATTGGAACTGAAAAGCCATAGTACGGCAGTGAGTACGGCAATTCCTAAAACACTTCTAAGGATCATTTTAGCTTATCTAATTTATCTCTGAGCCTAGCGGCCAACTCGTAATCTTCATTTTCAACGGCTTCCTCGAGTTGTTTTTCTAGCAGTGTAATACTATCTACTTCAGTTTCTAAGGAGGTGCCTTCTTCTGCGAACTCTTCTTCAACGCCGTCGGCGATACGCTCTTCTTTCTCGGTAATACCGGCTTGTTCTAGGATGGAAGCCAAAACGTAAATGGGACAATCGACACGGACAGCTAGCGCTACTGCATCGGAGGGTCTCGAGTCAAAAATCAGCTGAGCACCGTGCTCATTTCTAGCGTAAATAGAGGCATAAAACACACCATTCACGAGACGATGAATCAATACCTTTTCAATCTGTGTACCCAACTCATCTAGCATATTTTGCCAGGTGTCGTGTGTCATGGGGCGCGGCGGTGCAATACTCTTTTCTAAGGCTACAGCGATACTTTGCGCTTCGGCACCTCCGATAACTACCGGAAGTTTTCGCGCATCGGGTCCTTTTTCAGCAAGGATGAGCGCATACGCACCCGATTTCCCTTGACTGTAGGAGAGTCCTTTAACCGTGATTTCGATTTCTTGCATTAGCTAGCGGCCTTGAAGGCGCGCAAAGCATTCACCAATTTGGGAACTACTTCGAATGCATCACCGACAATACCGTAGTCTGCAGCTTTGAAGAATGGAGCTTCAGGGTCTGTATTTACTACTACAATGGTCTTTGATGCACTCACACCCGCTAGGTGTTGAATCGCGCCAGAAATTCCGATTGCAATATACAGATTAGGGTTGACTTGAATACCGGTTTGTCCAACGTGTTCGCTGTGTGGACGCCACCCAATATCGCTCACTGGTTTGGAACAAGCTGTTGCTGCACCTAGCACCTCTGCAAGCTCCTCGATCATACCCCAGTTTTCAGGGCCTTTTAGCCCGCGACCAGCACTTACCACAGCTTCTGCTTCTGGCAAAGCTACCTTCCCACTGGCAATCTCTGTGCCCACAACCCGTAGAAGTTCAGTGGAAGCAATCTCTTGCGACTCCAAAATGCCTTCACCCTCGGTATTTTCAATACCAATGCTGTTGGGTACAAATGAAATGATGGGAGAAGCTCCGCTGAGTTCAATGGTTTCAATCCCTTTGGATGAAAATGCGCCACGCTTTACGCGCAAGGGCGACGTCTCTAAAGGAAGACTAATGGTATTGGTGCTTAACGCGGACTCTCTAATGGCTGCGAGCGCCGGAGCAACACTCCTTCCGAGTGAAGTACCGGCAATGACTATACCTGATACATCCGAGCTAAGCGCTTCAAGTTGTCCAGCGATTCCCATGGCGGTTTGGCCAAGACTAATTTGAATACAGTGATCTGCACCGTAATTGGCGAGTTCAGCAGCTGGTGCGTTTGAGCTAGTTACCGCAATGACCTTGGCGCCTATCATAGACGCCCAGTTTTTAGCGTAACCTACAGCTTCATAAGAGGCCTTCTTATACGCCCCATTCCAATCTTCAACAAATACTACAATCGACATCGTTTCAAATTTTAAATGGCTTTTGCTTCTTCATGAAGCAGGCGCACAAGTTCATCTACACTATCAGCATCCACCATTTTCACTTGGGCTTTACCTGCTGGTTTTTCAAAGGCCACTGGAGAAGTAAGTCCTCCGGTTTCAATGGAGGCTACTACTTCAAGCGGTTTGGTTCTCGCGGACATGATGCCGCGCATGTTAGGAATACGGAGGTCCTTCTCTTCCACTAAACCTTTTTTGCCGCCAATAACCATTGGTAATTGGGCTTCGTAGGTTGCGTGTCCCCCGTCTATCTCGGAGGTAGCCGTTGCAGTGTTGTTTTGAATGGAAAGTCCAACACATGCATTGGCGAAGGGAAGGCGAAGCATTGCTGCAAGCATTGCAGGTACTTGTTGGCCGTTGTAGTCTATACTTTCTTGACCGCAGATGATAACGTCGTAAGAATTTGCCTCGATGTGGTTCTTGAGTTCTTTGGCTACTGTGATAGCGTCCATAGGGGTGGCATCTATTCTTACCGCATTATCTGCACCAATGGCAAGCGCTTTTCTAAGCGTTGGCTCGGTGGTGGCCGGGCCGACATTGATTACGGTGATTGATCCGCCTTGAGCTTCTTTTAGGTGAAGCGCTTTTGTCAATCCAAACTCGTCGTATGGATTGATAACGAACTGAACCCCCGCAGGATCAAGTGACGCGCCGTCGGCTGTGAAGTTGATCTTCGCAGTAGTATCGGGCACGTGACTAATACAGACTAGTATGTTCATAATTGGGTTATGATTTGCCTCTAAATTACTATGCATGCATAATAAATCCAAAGAAATTTCGATCAAAGACACATTTTTATCATTCGTTCAAATTTCGAACTGAAGTGCTTCTTTGGCGTTAAAAATTGGCCCCGCTTTTTAAGAACTCATTGAAGTAAGAACAGGGAGGGAGAAAAATCTGCTAATGTTGACATTGCATCTTATATTTGCCGTCCTGACACATCAATTGAAACTATGAAAACGATTCAGTTTAGAGAGGCCGTTTGTGAGGCCATGAGCGAGGAAATGCGCCGCGACGAAAACATCTTTTTGATGGGTGAAGAAGTTGCAGAATACAATGGTGCATATAAAGCATCAAAAGGGATGCTAGATGAATTCGGTCCAAAGCGTGTGATTGATACGCCTATTGCAGAGCTTGGATTCGCTGGAATCTCAACCGGTGCTGCCATGAACGGTCTACGTCCTATAGTGGAATTTATGACGTTCAACTTCTCAATGGTGGCTATCGACCAGATCATCAACAACGCTGCAAAAATGAAGCAGATGTCTGGTGGTCAGATCAATGTACCTATCGTATTCCGCGGACCTACTGCATCTGCAGGTCAGTTGGCGGCAACACACTCGCAAGCATTTGAGAGCTGGTATGCAAACTGTCCAGGTTTGAAAGTGGTTGTTCCTTCAAATCCTTACGATTGTAAAGGTTTGTTGAAGAGCGCTATCCGTGACAACGACCCTGTAATCTTCATGGAAAGTGAGCAGATGTACGGTGATAAAGGCGAAGTGCCAGAAGGTGAGTACACATTGCCTATTGGAGTTGCTGATATTAAGCGCAAAGGAACTGACGTAACGATCGTATCCTTCGGTAAGATTATCAAGGTTGCGTATGAAGCTGCAGATAAATTGGCAGAAGAAGGCATTTCTTGTGAAATCATTGATTTGCGTACGGTTCGTCCAATTGACTATGCAACTGTTATTGAGAGTGTAAAGAAGACCAACCGTTTGGTTTGTTTGGAAGAAGCTTGGCCTTTGGGATCTATTTCAACGGAGATCACTTACAAGGTTCAACAAGATGCTTTCGATTACTTGGATGCACCTGTAAAGAGAATTACTACAACTGATACGCCAGCACCGTATTCACCAACACTTCTTGCAGAGTTTTTACCGCAGGTTGGACAGGTGATTGATGCTGTGAAATCAGTGATGTATGTTAAATAACCTAGAGGTTTTACGCTCGAAGTCGAGGTAATGACTCTTCTACTTATATTTGCAGCCCTCTTTGTAAATGCATGGAGGGCTGATTTTTTATCAAACCATCGTTATAATGGAAAATATGCTTTTGTTGGTACCAGTATTTGGTATCGTTGGTCTAATCTATATGTTCGTTTTACGCCAATGGGTTGTGAAACAAGATTCGGGCTCAGAAAAAATGTCAAAACTTGCTGCTTACGTTAAAGAAGGCGCTTTGGCATTCTTGAACGCGGAATACCGCATTTTGGCAATCTTCGTAGTGGTAGCAGGTATTCTGCTCGGAATTGTTTCTTCTATCGTTGAAACCACACACTGGTTCATTGTTGTAGCCTTTGTTATCGGTGCTGTATTCTCTGCGGTAGCAGGAAACATAGGAATGCGTATTGCAACTGATTCTAATGTTAGAACAACACAAGCCGCCCGTACCTCTTTACCACAAGCGTTGAAAGTTTCTTTCCGCGGTGGAACCGTAATGGGATTGGGTGTTGCCGGTCTAGCCGTTTTCGGTCTAGGTATATTATTTATAATCTTAACCAAAATATTCATCACTGGTGAGGAGGACACGTTCTACAACGAGATGACCGTTGTTCTTGAAGCGCTCGCAGGTTTCTCACTAGGTGCTGAATCCATTGCTCTTTTTGCTCGTGTAGGTGGAGGTATCTACACAAAAGCTGCCGACGTAGGTGCTGACCTTGTAGGTAAAGTGGAAGCAGGTATTCCTGAAGATGATCCACGTAACCCTGCAACTATTGCAGATAACGTAGGTGATAACGTAGGTGATGTTGCAGGTATGGGTGCCGATTTGTTCGGTTCTTACGTAGCCACAGTATTGGCTTCTATGGTATTGGGTAACTACGTCATCAACGATAACCTTCTGAGTACAGGTACATTCTTGGAAAACGGAGGTCCTATCTTGTTGCCAATGATGATTGCGGGTGTTGGTATCATCTTTTCTATCATCGGTACTTTCTTCATCCGTATTAAAGACAATAGCGCAAAAGAGCCAGAGGTTCAACGTGCATTGAACATCGGTAACTGGTCTTCAATTATTTTGACAGGTATCGGTTCATATGTATTGATCCAAATGCTTCTACCTGAAACATTGAGCATGAAGTTCTTTGGCGAAGGTTTTAAAGAGGTAACGCGTACAGCAGTATTTGGTGCTGTAATCGTTGGTCTTGTTGTAGGTGCTTTGATCTCGTACTTCACAGAGTACTACACTGGTCTTGGTAAAAAGCCAATTTTAGATATCGTTCAGAAGTCAGCTACTGGTGCTGCAACTAACATTATTGCAGGTCTAGGTGTAGGTATGATTTCTACTTTTGCGCCTATCCTCCTCTTCGCTGGAGCGATTTGGTCTTCATATGCATTCGCCGGTTTCTACGGTGTTGCAATCGCAGCTTCTGCCATGATGGCTACAACAGCTATGCAGTTGGCAATTGATGCTTTCGGTCCTATCGCGGATAACGCGGGTGGTATTGCAGAGATGAGTGAATTGCCAGAAGAGGTACGTGAGCGTACTGATATTTTGGATTCTGTGGGTAACACCACTGCAGCGATCGGTAAAGGGTTCGCTATTGCTTCTGCAGCATTGACTGCTTTGGCGCTATTCGCGGCCTTCGTAACCTTCACAGGTATTGACGGTATCAACATCTTTAAAGCGCCAGTTCTTGCGATGCTATTCGTAGGGGGTATGGTTCCTGTAGTATTCTCTGCGCTTGCTATGAATGCCGTAGGTAAAGCTGCCATGGAAATGGTTAAAGAGGTACGTCGTCAGTTCAAAGAGATTCCAGGAATTATGGAATACAAGGCTGAGCCAGAATATGACAAGTGTGTTGCTATCTCTACAGAGGCTTCATTGAAAGAAATGATGTTGCCAGGTGCAATGACCATCATCTTCCCGCTAGTGGTTGCATTCTTGCCAATGGCTTTTGGCTATACTGGTCAAGAGGCAGCTGAAATGCTAGGTGGATATATGGCAGGTGTTGCTGTATCAGGTGTTCTTTGGGCCATCTTCCAGAACAATGCTGGTGGTGCTTGGGACAACGCTAAGAAGTCTTTCGAAGCGGGTGTTATGATTGACGGTGAAATGACGTATAAAGGTTCTGAGGCACACAAAGCCGCAGTTACAGGTGATACGGTAGGTGATCCATTTAAGGACACTTCAGGTCCATCGATGAACATCTTAATTAAACTAACGTGTTTGGTAGGTCTTGTTATTGCGCCAATTCTTGGTGGCGGTCACGAGAGCCACGCTGCTACTGCAACTACTGAAGAAGTAGTTGAGGTTCGTCAAGAAGTAATGAAAATGAAGTTGAAAGACGTTGCAGTTCGTTTGGACGGAACCATTGCAGGTGAAGCTACTGCTTCAATGGATGTAACCGTTGAAGATATGGCTGCAACTATCAGCATCTCATTCGCTTCAGAGGAGTTCAATGGTACATTCTCTTCTTTGGAAGCAGATACGGACGGGATGAACTTTGATGCTCACGGTATGGTAAGTATGAACGGTGAGGAGCTTGGTGCTTCTACCCACTTCCGCCTTGACGAAGAAGGTTCAATTAGTGAATTTGTAATCTTGTTCGAATAAGAGCAGGGTTCCCAGAATAGAAAAGCCCCGGCCATCGGCCGGGGCTTTTTGTTTTCCACCAAATTTTCGCACGGCTTCTAAATGCGCTGAAACAAGTCCAGATAGAAGCGGCAGAGATCGCGGTAAGCATCAACATGCAGGCGCTCATTAATTCCGTGTATACGTGGCAAATCTTCCGGAGTCAATGCGATAGGCAGGAAGCGATAGGTCTGCTTAGCGAGCCCATCAAAGTTCTTCGAATCTGTTCCTCCGAGCGTGAGGTAAGGGCTCACGAGCGCTTCTGGAAACGTCGCTCTAATGCTCTGGCCCAGGGTCAGGAAGTCTTCGCCGTCGAAAGATGATGTAGCAGTAGGGCCTGCGCCGTAGTCGTTGTACCATTGAACAGTACCTCCATATTCAGCTGCACGCTGGCTGTAAGCGTTGACAATATCGTCAACAGAGTAGCCCGGTAGAATACGTGTATTACATACTACCCGCGAAGACGACGGAACCACATTATCCTTGATACCAGCCCCTACCATGGTGGCTACTGCGGTATTGGTGGTAAGTGCGCGGCCAGTAGAGGAACCTTGGTAATTACTCAAGATTAGGGAGTTGGTCAACGGACGTAAGCCGAAGGCCCACTTCAATCCAAAGGACATCTCAGGGGCAAGGTGGGTCATAAACCCTTGAAGCGGTTCAGTAAATTCAGGTTTGAAGATGGGGTCCTCATTGAGCGAGGTGATGAATGCTGAGGCACTTAATATAGCATTCTCGGTATCAGGCATACTGCTGTGGCCACCCGGTTGCTCGAAATTGACTTCAACACTGATGTACCCTTTTTCTGCCACCCCAATTAGTGCCACAGGGGTGTTTTCAAGTCCTGGCACAGAGCCCACAGAGATAGTTCCGGCCTCATCAAAAATGGTGCGGAAGGTAATGTCTTTTTCACGGCACATTGCTGCCGCCACACCTGCGCCATTACGACCACCTATTTCTTCGTCCTGACCAAAGCAGAAATAGAAGTTATACGAGGGATTCCAATCATGGGAAAGCAAAGTTTCGAGTGCTTCGAGGATTCCAAAAGCGGAGGCCTTATCGTCTAAGGCACCACGACCGTACACGTAGTCGTCAACGATTTCTCCTG
>JACESW010000035.1 GCA_013911625.1 Cryomorphaceae bacterium
TTAGAACGGTTTTAGTTATTGGTATGGCTGAAGATTTGAGCCGTAGCAATATCGTTCTGTGGGCAAAGGGCGCTCTAGAGAAGGGCCAGGCGATCAATGTCGTTGACGACCAATTCCGTACACCAACCCTCGCCGAAGACCTTGCCCAAGGCGCTTTGTTGGCAGCCACGCAGAAAGCGCAAGGCATATACAACATATCAGGTCCAGATTTTATGTCAATTTACGAACTCGTAGGTAAGGTAGCAAAGCACTTCGGCCTCTCTATGGATTCTGTTTCCAGGGTGGATAGTACGACCCTGAACCAACCGGCCAAACGCCCTCCAAGAACGGGTTTTGATATCACCAAAGCGAAGACAGTACTCGGCTACAAGCCACATAGTTTTAGTGAAGCTCTCGCAGTTATCGCCGAGCAAGCAGGATTATAGCCCGCAATTTGCTCCTTGAGCTTCAATCGTTTATTTTCGGGCTTATTCTAAACTAACCTTTAGGTTACATGTCAAACACTACTGAATCTTGGGGTTCCCGCGTCGGACTCATTCTCGCTATGGCGGGTAATGCAGTTGGTCTAGGAAACTTCCTACGTTTTCCCGTCCAAGCCGTGCAAAATGGCGGCGGAACCTTCATCATCCCTTACCTCGTATCCTTTTTGCTCATGGGTATACCTCTTTTATGGGTAGAGTGGGCGATGGGCCGATTCGGCGGTCGTTACGGCGATCATAGCACACCGTTCATTCTAGATAACATGACCAAGAAGCGTTTCTGGAAATACTTTGGTGTCTTCGGAATCTTCACCAACATGGGGGTGATGGCGTATTACACGTATATAGAATCGTGGACATTAACCTATACCTTAAAATCTCTCAAGGGCGATTTCCTCGGGATGGACCTTAATGGCTTGGACCAATTCTTCAACAATTACGTTGACCTTGGCGCAGGCATTAACTTCCCAGTATGGGCATTGCTCGCTTTCCTAATTACCCTGACCATCAATATTTACATTCTTTCGCGTGGCTTGAGTGCTGGTATTGAAAAAGTAGCAAAGATTGCCATGCCGCTATTGATTGGCTTTGGCGCCTTTTTGGCTATTATGTCTTGGACCACTGGTTCTACAGGACGTTGCGCCGATTGTTCTACCTACGTCGGTCTGAACTACTTATGGCAACCGGACTTTACTACGCTAGCAAATCCAAAAATTTGGCTTGCAGCAGCAGGTCAGATCTTCTTCACCCTTAGTGTGGGTATGGGAACCATTCACTGTTACAGCTCCTACTTGAAGCAAAAAGATGATATCGCGCTGAACGCGATGTCTGCAGGGTGGATGAACGGTTTCGTGGAAATCGTATTGGGTTCTGCAGTAGTTATCCCAATCGCAGTGGGTTACCTCGGTCTAGATTGGGTAGTGGATAATGCTGGTTTTATGATGGCCTTTAAAACGATGCCATTTTTATTCGATCAATGGGGCAACGTAATGGCAGTAGTTGCCGGGGTAGCTTGGTTCGGTCTATTGTTCTTTGCAGGGATCACTTCCTCGCTCGCGATGGGTACGCCTTGGATGGGCTTTGTACAGGACGAATTTAATTGGTCGAAAAACAAGAGCGCTTTCATCTTAGGGCTGGCTATTTTGGCGATGGGCCTTCCAACGATCTTCTTCTTCGAAAAAGGCGTATTCGACGAATACGACTATTGGACAGGAACGGTGAGTTTAGTGATTTTTGCCCTCGCTGAGGTAATCCTCTTCGCATGGGTATTTGGCATGGACAAGGGATGGAAAGAAATCACGGACGGCGCCGACATGACCGTTCCTAGATTCTACCGTCCAATTATCAAATACATCACACCACTATTTATTGGCATTATCTTCCTGACTTCGATGTTCAAGCCACTCAACGGTGAATTAAGCGATTGGTCTTCCGCCTTTACATCCCTGTTCTCCGGAAACGGTTGGCCATGGGCTAATGATAGTATCATCAACCAGATTTTCCACATCAACACCGGTGTGCAGTGGATGCAGGACGGTGTCCTTACCAATATGTTCTATATTGATATGAGCCGATTCTTCCTGCTCGCCTGCTTCTTTGCATTGGTAGGTATGGTGAAGGTCGCTTCTAACAAACGTAAAAGAGCAGCACAATGACAACCTCCGCATTAATTATGATCATACTCACGCAGGGTACAGTTATCGCTGCTACGATTTACTTCTTTAGAAAAGTTTTAAAGGCACCGCAAAACGCTGAGCCAGATTCCTACTCGGAGAACGATCCGAAATAGAGGAAAACTTTTAGTTACTCACAATAGTAGCTGCAACGTCTTCAGCCATCTAAATTGGATAGGAAAGACAGTCGCATCGTGAGAGAACAGCTTGAATTAACCGCAATTCTTATATGCATCGCCTTGGTCTGTGGGGCGATGTTTTTGTTTCCTGTAGAAAAGAAGGTAGCAGAACGTAAAGCTTTCTTGGAGCTTTGGTGGTCGGCCAATGATTCCTTACGAATCAATAAAATAGATTCAACACACATATATTCCTTGCCTATGTCAGAGGCAACGAAGCGGAGTTTGTGGTTTCGAAGAAAGCGGAATTGGCCCTTCAAAGACCTGGAAGAACTGTATGCTGATCGCTACTTGCAAGAAGACAGCTTATTCTTTGCTTTAGGAACTATCGATTTCTCTGTTCCCACAGCGAGTGCTTCAAGATCAACCGCGACTAAAGCACCTGTTAAAAGAACGCTCCCTAGCAGGCAGTGGACTGCCGTTGAAGTAAATACTTGCGATTCTGCAGCCCTAGATGCTCTACCCGGAATAGGCCCGGGAATGGTGGGCGTGTTATTTCGCTATCGAACACGCTATGGATTCATCGCTGATATGGACCATTTTAAATCAAACACGTATTACGGTGAACGCTGGCAACAGGAATGGGCCACCTTACTGAACTTAGACTCCATTCCTCCTCCAAAACTTTCTTTAGAACACTCAACTTTTGAAGAGCTTATGAACTTTCCAGAGCTGAATTACTCACAGATCAAAAGGATCTGTTTCTATCGAGAGCGTTTTACAGTGCCTACCTGGAAAGAAATAGCAGAATGGGAAGAGTTTTCTGGAGCAGACACAACTTTTTTACAGTTATATATTTCTAGAAATTAAAAAAGGATGTAATTTCGCGGCCTAACAATTATAAAAGGAGGTGTTACTATGCTCGTAATTAATGTAAAAGATGGAGAATCAATCGAACGCGCACTGAAGCGTTACAAGAGAAAACATAGCTCTACGGGTGTAGTGCGCAAGCTTCGTGCTGATCGTTATCACACAAAGCCGACTGAAGCAAAACGTCGTATGAATATGAAAGCGGCTTACATTCAGTCTTTGCGTCAAGCAGAGGAAGAATAGTAATCTGTACCACGATATATAAGAAAGCCCAACGCACAGCGTTGGGCTTTTTTTATTAAGTTGCTTTTATGTCTCACTCATCATTCATTGCTTTTGAAGAATACTTGCGTTCAGAGAAACGAGCGAGTGAGAAGACCATTGTTGCCTATCGCACTGAGCTCCAGCGCTGGGCCTCTTTTCTTGAGGCGGAATATGAAGTAACTCCTGAGAAAGCTGTACGGGCACATGCCAAGAGGCTTATCGTATGGCGCAGTAAACAAGGCATCAGCAACCGTTCTATCAACAGAACCCTGAGCGCACTGCGTTCTTATTACAAATGGTGTGAGCGCACGGGCAGGCCAAACAATGATCCACTGGGTAGCATTAAAAGTCTGAAAGATCATAAACGGGTCGTGATGAGCATTCCTCAGAAAGACTTGGAACAGTTGGTTAAGGATGAAGCATTTGAAAACAACTTCGAAGGCATCCGCGACCAATTCATGTTGTTGCTCTTTTACGGCCTTGGATTGCGAAAGGCCGAGCTCATTGAATTAAAGCAAGAGGATTTTGATTGGTCACGCGGTGTGGTGCGCATCACGGGTAAGCGCAACAAGACGCGTCAAGTACCTATACCTGTAGCTCTGAAACCCTATTTTGACCGCTATGTAGAGGCTAGAAAAGAAGTGCCAGTCAAGGTTCCACAAATTTTAACAACTTTTAAGGGTGGAAAGCTCTATCCGAGTATTGTTTATAATCGCGTAGTTCATTATCTTCAAGGGACCACGACTGTGGTGGACAAACATCCTCATACTTTACGACATTCGTATGCCACGCATTTGTTAAATGCAGGGGTCGACATCAACACCGTTAAAGAGTTGATGGGGCACGAGAGCCTGAGCTCAACACAAGTGTATACGACGAGTACGTTTGAGGAACTTGTTCAAGCGTATAACCGAGCCCACCCTAAGGGCTCCTAAATCACAGTACTATGACAGTAAATATTCAGTCTGTTAATTTCAAAGCGGATTCTAAGCTTTTGAGATTCATTGAAGAGCGTCTCGACAAGACGAAACTGTTTTTCGACAAAACCATTAATACAGATGTCTTTTTGAAGGTGGATAACAACCACGAGAGGGCAAATAAGATTGTAGAAATGCGCATGTCCATCCCTGGAAATGAGATTGTCGTTACCAAAGAGCGTAAATCCTTTGAGGAAGCAGCGAATTTGGTGGTGGAAGTACTGATCAGACAATTAAAAAAACACAAGGAAAAGAAGAAGTAAACTATATGTGATTCAATTAGTTAAAATCCCCCATTGAAAGTAGAGGCAGAAAGTCTCTACTTTTTTTTTGAGAAGTATTGCTCGTTTGATTCTCTTTACTACATTTGCAGTCCGTTTGCAAGAAGCGGAAGATCTTTGACATATAAGCCGATATAGCTCAGTTGGCCAGAGCACGTGATTTGTAATCTCGGGGTCGTCAGTTCGAATCTGACTATCGGCTCAAGTTTTATACTTGATTTAAGTGAGAATCAAGTATAACCGGGGGGATACTCAAGCGGCCAACGAGGACGGACTGTAAATCCGTTGGGAAACCTTCGCAGGTTCGAATCCTGCTCCCCCCACAACCGCGGAAGTAGCTCAGTTGGTAGAGCATCAGCCTTCCAAGCTGAGGGTCGCGGGTTCGAATCCCGTCTTCCGCTCAAAGGCTAAGGCCGATGTAGCTCAGGGGTAGAGCGTTTCCTTGGTAAGGAAGAGGTCACGGGTTCAATTCCCGTCATTGGCTCTAAAATTTAGAATCTTTACACTGTTTATATATTTAATAATCGCTAGTCATGGCAAAAGAGAATTTTGTACGTACCAAGCCTCACTTGAACATTGGTACAATTGGTCACGTTGACCACGGAAAAACAACATTGACAGCTGCAATCACCACGTGTTTGGCGAATGCAGGTTTGTCTGAAAAAAGAGATTTCGATTCGATCGATAATGCTCCTGAAGAGAAAGAGCGTGGTATTACCATTAACACTTCTCACGTAGAGTACGAGACGGCTAACCGTCACTACGCCCACGTTGACTGTCCAGGTCACGCGGATTACGTGAAGAACATGGTTACTGGTGCCGCTCAGATGGATGGTGCTATCTTGGTAGTTGCTGCCACTGATGGTCCTATGCCTCAAACTCGCGAGCACATCCTATTAGGTCGTCAGGTGGGTATTCCACGTATCGTCGTGTTCTTGAATAAGGCAGATATGGTTGATGATGAAGAATTGATGGAATTGGTAGACATGGAAGTTCGTGATCTTCTATCTTTCTACGAGTACGATGGTGATAACACTCCAGTTATCGCAGGTTCAGCTCTAGGTGGATTGAACGGCGAGCAGAAGTGGGTTGATACCGTTATGGAGTTGATGGAAGCAGTAGATGCTTGGATCGAAGAGCCAGAGCGTGATCGTGATAAGCCATTCCTAATGCCAATCGAGGATGTATTCTCAATCACGGGTCGTGGTACTGTTGCAACAGGTCGTATCGAGACTGGTGTTGCAAACACAGGTGAAGCAGTAGAAATCATCGGTTTCGGTGACGAAAAATTGACTTCAACGATTACTGGTGTTGAAATGTTCCGTAAGATATTAGATACGGGTGAAGCTGGAGATAACGTAGGTATCCTTCTACGTGGTATCGAGAAGTCTGAAATCCGTCGTGGTATGGTAATCTGTAAGCCAGGTTCAATCACTCCTCACAAGAAGTTCAAAGCAGAGGTTTATGTTTTGAAGAAAGAGGAAGGTGGTCGTCACACTCCATTCCACAACAAATACCGTCCACAGTTCTACCTACGTACAACTGACGTAACAGGTGAAATTCACCTTCCAGACGGTGTTGAAATGGTAATGCCAGGTGATAACTTGAGCATCACTGTTGAACTGATCGCAAATGTTGCTGTTAACACCGGTTTGCGTTTCGCAATCCGTGAAGGTGGTCGCACAGTAGGTGCTGGTCAGGTAACTGAGATCATCGAGTAATACACTCGACTGAATAACCACAAGGTAGTTAAGGTGCCTCCTTTTTAGGAGGTGCCTTTCTGCCTAGATACGGGCATAGTTCAATGGTAGAATAGCGGTCTCCAAAACCGTTGATCAGGGTTCGAATCCTTGTGCCCGTGCAAAGAGATAAAAAGATGAGCAAAATAATTACATCACTACAAGATTCTTGGAACGAGTTTGCAGTAAAAGCAACTTGGCCTTCATTGGGTGAACTACAAAAGAGCACAGTTCTCGTAATCATAGGAACTATCATCTTTTCGCTAGTAGTATTTGGTATGGACAAAGCAATCTCAACAGTGCTTGAGTTTGTGTATTCAATTTTTGGATAATCATGTCAGATACTGGAATGAAATGGTACGTTCTCCGCACTATTAGCGGTCAAGAACACAAAACCAAGACTTACATCGAGAAGGAGATGGCGCATGCAGGTATGAGCGATCTCGTTGGTCAGATTTTAATCCCTATGGAGAAAGTTGTGCAAGTTCGTAACGGCAAGAAGGTCATTAAAGAGAAGACCAAGACTCCTGGATACATGTACGTTGAAACAACGCTAACAGGTGAGGTAAGTCACATGATTAAGAACCTACCTAACGTGATAGGCTTCTTGTCAAATGTAAAAGGTGGAGATCCTTCACCAATGCGTTCATCAGAAGTAAGCCGTCTACTCGGAGAAGTAGATAGAGAGGCTGAAAATGCTGCGATGCTGATGATTCCATTTACAGTGGGTGAGACAGTAAAAGTGATCAATGGTCCATTTAGCACATTCGATGCGACCATTGAGAAAATCAACGAGGAGAAACAAAAACTGGAGGTTACTGTTAAGATCTTCGGTCGTAAGACTCCGGTTGAGTTGAGCTTCACGGAAGTGGAGAAGTTATAATTGATATAGATGTGAGACTATATATAGGTTCGTTTTTCATGCTTCCAACTAGAGAAACGGCCACAACAACAACGCTAAATAGTAATAACAAGAAATGGCAAAAGAGGTTAGTAAAGTAGTAAAGCTTCAGGTCCGTGGTGGCCAAGCTAACCCTTCTCCTCCTGTAGGTCCAGCATTGGGTGCTGCGGGTGTCAACATCATGGAGTTCTGTAAGCAGTTTAATGCTCGTTCACAGGACAAAATGGGACAGGTGTTGCCGGTAGTGATTTCTGTGTATGCAGATAAGAGCTTCGACTTCATCGTTAAGACACCTCCGGCGGCGGTTCAATTGTTGGATGCTGCTAAGATCAAGAAGGGATCATCAGAGCCTAACCGTAGCAAAGTTGCTAAAGTTACTTGGGATGCTGTTCGCAAGATTGCAGAGGATAAAATGGTTGATTTGAACTGTTTTACCGTTGAATCAGCAATGTCTATGATTGCTGGTACTGCAAGAAGTATGGGTATAACTGTTACAGGCGAGAAGCCGTTTTAATTAAAAGTTTGAAGCAATGGCAAAATTGACGAAAAACATGAAAAACGCGCTCGCTAAACTTGAAAAGGGTAAAGTATACTCTGTAAGCGAAGCAGCGACCTTAGTAAAAGAGGTAAACTGCACTAAGTTTGATGCATCTGTTAACTTGGCAGTTCGTTTGGGTGTTGACCCACGTAAAGCAAACCAAATGGTTCGTGGCGTGGTAAGTCTTCCTCACGGAACTGGTAAGAGCGTACGTGTTTTGGCTTTAGTAACACCAGATAAGGTGGAAGAAGCAAAAGCAGCAGGTGCTGATTACGCGGGCCTTGATGAGTTCATCGAGAAAATCAAAGGCGGTTGGACGGACATTGACGTGATCGTTACAATGCCTTCAGTAATGGGTAAGATTGGACCTTTGGGTCGTGTATTGGGTCCTCGTGGCTTGATGCCGAATCCTAAGTCTGGTACCGTTACTATGGATGTAGCAAAAGCTGTAGGTGAAGTAAAAGCTGGTAAGATCGACTTTAAAGTAGATCGTTACGGTATAGTTCACGCAGCGGTAGGTAAGGTGTCTTTTGACGCAGCGAAGATTCAAGAGAATGCTGAAGAATTGATCAGAACATTGAACAAGCTCAAGCCGTCAGCGGCAAAGGGTACGTACATGAAATCTGTATACATGTCTTCAACAATGTCTCCTGGTATTGCTGTAGATGCTAAGTCAGTTTCATAATCTTAAACGAGGAAAGCATCATGACAAGAGAAGATAAACTTACTCAAATCGAAGAGTTAACAACTATTCTTAACGATACTCCAACAATTTACTTGGCTGATATCGCTGCACTAGACGCGGATACAACATCTAGCTTGCGCAGAGCAAGCTTTGGTAAAGGTATCAAGCTGACAGTGGTTAAGAACACGTTGCTCAAGAAAGCTATGGATGCGTCTGAGAAAGACTTTGATGGTCTTTACGACGTATTGAAAGGAAACACTAGTATAATGCTTGCTGAAGCTGGTAATGCTCCTGCGAAACTCATTAAAGAGTTCCGTAAGAAGAACGACAAGCCAGTTTTGAAAGGCGCTTGGATTGAAGAAAGCGTTTACGTAGGTGATGAAAACTTGGAAATGTTGACTGCAATCAAGTCTAAAGAAGAGTTGATTGGAGATGTATTGACATTGCTCCAGAGCCCTGCGAAAAACGTTGTTTCTGCACTTCAAAGTGCCGGTGGAAGCCTAGCTGGTCTCCTAAAAACTTTGGAAGAGCGCAACGCGTAATTCCTTGAATAACAAATAACTAAGAATTAAACTTTTAAAATTTTACTAAAAATGGCTGATATCAAAGAATTGGGCGATGCTCTAGTAAACTTGACAGTGAAAGAAGTATCTGAATTGGCAGATTACTTGAAAGAAGAATATGGCATCGAGCCGGCTGCTGCTGCAGTAGCTGTTGCTGGTCCTGCAGCTGGCGGCGAAGCTGGCGGTGGCGAGGAGCAAACTG
>JACESW010000036.1 GCA_013911625.1 Cryomorphaceae bacterium
GTCCTAAGGAAAGCTCACCTCCTATTACAAATGACTGCTACACAATAAGCTTCAAAAAATTTATAAAGGGTGACCTTACTTACGGGCGGACAAAGTATGATTTCACTAACGGTGCATTATTTTTCATTGCTCCAAGACAGGTTCTGGAATGGAAGAACAGTTCAGTAGACGAAAGAAAAGGCTTCTCAATTACCTTTCATGAGGACTTCATAAGAGGTACCGAACTGGCACATCAAATTAAGAAATACAGCTTCTTTTCCTATTCAGTAAACGAGGCATTGCACCTATCTCCAAAAGAGGAAAAACTGTTAGAAACACTTGTTGAAGGTATTCGTGATGAATATCAAAATAACCAAGACACCTTTAGTAAGGACATTATTATTTCACAGCTTAATACTCTTTTGAAATACGCCAATAGATTTTACGAGCGCCAATTCATAAATCGTAAAGAACTATCAACCGACCTCTTAGAGCAGTTCAACCAACAAGTCGAAAAATATATTCAATCTGGTCAAATGAAGGACTTTGGCATCCCGAAAATCGAACAAATCGCCAATCAGCTTTCTGTATCACAGAGGTATTTAAGTGACACTCTAAAGAAGGAAACAGGGAAAACCAGCACAGAACACTTGCAGCTTTATCTGATTGACGAAGCCAAGAATATTCTATTGGATCCTAAGAAGTCAGTATCTGAAATCGCATACGAATTAGGTTTTGAATACCCTCCTTACTTCTCAAGGCTCTTTAAAAAGAAGGAAGGAATAAGTCCAACTCAATACAGAGAACAATACCGTTTGAATTAGCAACACCAATAGAGGCTTATTGGACACTTTAAATAGTGCGAGCATAAAAAAAGCCCTGATGCTGTGCATCAGGGCTTTTCCTTGTAGACATTCTGGAGAAAAGGTCGAAGGTTTAATTTCTTACCTAAATCCTGATTGAATAGATTTCATGGTTCCACTAGTGGGACAAAGCATTGCAATTCCTGACTTGCAGCAAAGGAGTACTGAACTTTAAGTTTTACAGCTCGACTATAATTTGTACCTTTCCACTTCTGATGGACGGACAAAACCCTAATTTTCTGGATCAACCACTCATTGAAGATTCTTCTACTAACTTTCATGTTGATCAGTTTATAGAAGAGGTTGATCCTGTTGATCTTATTGTAGAAGATAACTCTTGTCCAAAGCCCATCGCGCAATCAAAATCAAAGTTCGCTTTTCCTTTTGGAGCTCAAATTTCAACTCCTTGTACTTACGGGGTTTTCTAAGTTTAAAAGCGTACTAGTCTTCACCTACTCTTAGACAGAAAATCTGTCAATCTGTAGCCATTTTGGAATGGGCTATGGGCTTCTTATTATATTCCTAAAACAATTATCAATTATGCGAAAACGACAAAATCGTTTATCTCATTTTATTGCATTCCTGCTTTTCTTTGTCGGGCTATCCTTCAGTGCGGCAGCTCAAAGTGAAGTAAATGGAACAGTCTCTGATGAAAATGGGGACCCTATCATTGGGGCTTCGGTAACCGTCTTAAATGGCTCAAACGGAACCATTACTGACCCAATGGGCCAATATTCCATCAAACTTTACGATGGAAACACCAAGCTCGTATTTAGCTACTTTGGATTTGAAAGTCAAACACTAGATGCTGCAGGTAAATCCGTTTTGAACGTTAGCCTCAAAGCGAGTGACATTAGACTTAACGAGGTCGTAGTTACAGCACTTGGGGTTTCTCGTGAAGAGCGTGCCTTAGGTTATGCTGTTCAAGGTCTAAAAAGTAAGGACATTGCTTCAGTACCCGCACCAAATGCTGTTGACAACCTTAGCGGAAAGCTGGCAGGTGTTTATGTAACCGGAGGATCTTCAGGCCCTACAGCCTCTTCCAATGTGACCATCCGTGGGCAAACCTCCTTGAACGGAAACAGCCAAGCACTTTTTATTGTCAATGGCGTACCTATTACAAATGGTTTATTCTCACCTGGAGATGGCTTGAATGGATCCTCTACCATTGACTTTGGTAACGGGGCTCAAATTATCAACTCCTATGATATTGAGAATATCTCAGTTCTTAAAGGACCTGCTGCCGCAGCACTTTATGGATCTCGCGCTGCAAACGGTGTTATTTATGTAACAACAAAAACTGGTAAAGATGCCGAGGGCTGGGGAATAAGTGTAAACTCAAACACTGTTTTCGAAACACCATTAAAACTACCAAAGTTCCAAGACCAATTTGGAAACGGAGGCTACGGTAAATACAGCTACAATGCCGGTACGGCATATACTGGAGACTATTATGATGCCTTCGGTGAGAACTGGGGACCTAGAGCCAATGGCCAGCTTATCAAGCAATGGGACTCTAACGGCGAGGCGGTACCTTTTGAAGCGACTCCAAATAACATGCGCAACTTCTTCCAAACAGGGGTTAGCACGAATAACAATGTAAGCATCTCGCATGCAGACGAAAACGGAGACTTCCGTTTTTCTGCAACCCAATTAAACAGACGTGGGATTGTTCCAAACACGGATTTGAATCGTAGCACTTTACAAACTTCCGTAGGTAAAAAGCTATTCAATAACCGATTAGAATTCAGAGCAAACGCAATGTATGTAGGTTCTGGATCGAACAATGTTCCGAATGCAGGTTACGATGAAAGCTCATCGGTGATGTACTCTTTCCTGTGGTTGCCTAGAAACACGGCTATTGATGATTTACGCGACTATTGGAAGCCAGGAATGGAAAACATACAGCAGGCTTATGTTGAAGAGTTGTGGGGAAATAACCCTTGGATGATTGTTAACGAAAACACGAACAGCTTTAATGCAAATCGACTTTTAGGGGACATCAACGCTACGTACCACATCAACGACCGAATGAATCTACGTGTACGTACCGGTCAGGATATGAAGAATGATATCCGCCAGTACCGCCGTGCTACCTCTACTAAAAAAGTGTTGTTTGGAAGCTTCAGAGAAGACCGCTTATCCTTCATGGAAAACAATACAGAAGCCCTTCTCTCTTGGTCAAATGCTGCCCCTATGGAGCAGAAAGACCTAAGAATAGATGCAAAAGTTGGTGGAAACTTAATGCTTCAGCAAAGTTCATCACTCATCGCAAACAATCCTCAGCTTTTACAGCCAGGAGTGTTCACCTTGACCAATAACCGCTCGAGTGTGCAAACTGAAGGCAGATCTGCACAGAAAGCCATTCGTTCTCTTTTCGGGACGGCATCTTTCGCGTACAAGAGCATCTATTATTTAGATCTTAGCGCTCGTAACGACTGGTCTTCTACACTACCCGTAGAAAATAACAGTTACTTCTACCCAGCTGCCTCAGCATCTGTGATTGTGTCTGAGATGGCCGATCTCGGTAATATTAGTTTCTTAAAGGTTCGTGCTGCTTTGGCGCAAGTGGGATCAGATACGGACCCGTATCTTTTAAATAACACCTACAGTCCATCAGCAATGTTTGGTGGCTACCCTGCATTTGGAGTAAACCTGTTTGCTACCAATCCAAACCTTCGTCCGGAGCGCACTACCTCAAGTGAATTGGGTATTGACGCTCGCTTTGCGAAAGGAAGATTTGGTGTAGACCTCGCAGTTTACGACATGACTACAGAAGATCAGATCATCTATCTACCTGTTGCATCTTCAACGGGGCGTACCAGTCGTCTTGCCAATGGCGGCGCTATTCGCAATACAGGTATGGAGTTACAACTTTACGGGGATATTGTAAAATCGAGTGGCTTCAATTGGAACTCCAGAATAAACGTGGGCGCTAACCGCGCTGTTGTTACTGAGCTTCCAGACGGAGTGAGCGGCGGTTACCCTATTGTTGCAAGTATGTTCCCGAACGACGGTGGTACTGCTGGTCTAGAATACGTAGCGGTTGAAGGCGAGCTACTAGGTCTTCTAAAAGGACTGACCTTCGAGCGTGACGCTGCTGGAAATATCATTCACCAGGACGGCTACCCAGTGGTAAGTGAAGAGAAAAGCGTTATTGGTTCTTACCAGCCAAAAGCTCGTGTTGGATGGATGAACAGTTTTAGTTCAGGTAACTGGCAAGCAAACATCTTGTTTGACGGTCAAATCGGTGGTTTAATCTACTCTCGTTCGCACACCCTGCATAACACTGCGGGTAACCTTGTGAACGACAATGATCCATATTTAGACATGAATGCTATTGACGGTCGTATGATTTATGACGTGAGTTACGACGCCTCGGGAAATCCAGTATACAATCTTGCAGATGCAGGCGGTGTAGTTGGTGACGGAGTGATGTATGACAGCAACGGCAATCTTGTACCAAATACGGTTTCGGTACCGCTCCGTGATTATTACTACAAATACTACGGGAACGTTTGGAGAAGAGACAACATTGAGCCTTCCACTTTTGATGCTTCATACTTAAAGCTTCGTCAGGTGAGCATTGCTTATAACTTCCCAAAAGAGAAACTTAAAAACACAGCGCTCAAAGGACTAAGTGTAAGCTTTATCGGCCGCAACCTATTGCTGTTTACTAAGGTTCCAACTATTGATCCAGAAACCTATTCGATCAGAAACGGACTGTTCATCAATGGTTACGAGAGTACTTCTATGCCTTCACTTAGAAGCTTTGGTTTCTCTGTTAACGCCAACTTATAAAGACTACAACAATGAAAAAATCATTATTTATTGGTGCGCTCATCGCAATGGCGGGCCTTACTTTTCAGAGTTGCGAAAAATTATCGACTATTAATGAGAACCCGAATGAGCCGTCAAGCGTTGACGCAAGTGTTCTTTTCACAGAGGGTGTACGATCAAGCGTAAACACTTCTGTAACTCAAAGTTACTTGCTTGGGAATGTAGCTTCTCAAGTTGCTGCGAAAACACTTCGCGCTGAGGTGGGCGAATACAGCTGGAATGCATTTCCAAACACTTGGAATCAAAACTACCTGAGCTTAGGCAACCTAATGGAGGCCGAGCGCGTGGCGAACGAAGCGGGCAACTATAAGATGGAAGGTGCCGTGAAAGTCATGAAAAGCTGGGTATTCGCGACGCTAACCCTTGCCTACGGCGATATTCCATACACAGATGCCATTACGGGCTCTACTGATGCGAATTGGTTCCCAAGCTATGATAGTCAAGAAGATATCATTACTGGCACGAATGGATTATTAGATGAATTGGCTTTAGCCGTTCAGTTGTTGAATAATTCTGGATCTGTAGATGGGGATATCCTATTTAATGGCGATGGTGCAAAGTGGATTAAGCTAGCGAATGCAATGCAGTTACGTTTGTTAATGTACGTATCTGAAAAGCAAGATGTAAGCAGCCAATTCGCAGCAATTGTCGCAAATGAAGATTTGATGTCGAGCAATGCAGATAATGCCGCTTTAACCTACACAGGTAGCTTCCCAAATGAATACCCGTTGGTACCTTTGAAGCAAGGAGATTTTGACGCTGTAGCGATCAGTACCAATGCATTGCACCAACTTGATACAACAGATGACCCTCGTATGTACGTTTATGCGCGTCCATATAATGCAGGTGATATTTTCACTAACCCTGGAACGACTGCTATCTATCAAGGCGCAGAAAACGGAAGTGAAGCTTGTAACAAGGATGGGTCTAGACTTGGATACGCTTACTACAACTATCCAGGACACATGCAAGCCGGTACTATGGCCGAAGGTATTATTATGACTTACGCCGAACAACAATTCCTCTTGGCTGAAGCAGCCCATAACGGGTGGATATCTGATGATGCAGGCAGCCTTCACTCTAGTGCGGTTGAAGCATCAATGAACTACTATGGTGCTGATTGGAGCATGACGGGCTGGACAGATTTTTCAGACTTCATTACCAACTCTGGCGAAGGCTATGATGGTTCTATTACAAGCATCCGTAGACAAAAATGGCTTGGTATGTTCTTCACTGGATTAGATAACTACTTTGAACTTCGTCGTTGGTACAGCCAAGAGGAAGGTAACTGGGCCGATTTGCCTTTCGTTTCGGCACCTTGCTCGAATACCAATGGAGACGCACTTCCTATGCGCTTCTTATACCCAGGTAATGAAGCTAGTTTGAATCCAGATAACTATCAAGCGGCTATTGATGCTCTTGGAAGTAACTCACAGAATGCAAAAATGTGGGTTGTTGATCTGTAATTTAAGAGGCAAATACCAATAAGCTATCCCAACCACGGTGCGCTCCGCGCACCGTGGTTTACTTTAAAAAGATTACATGAGCAAGAAAGTAAGAAGCGACGAAAAAACACTATTTGGTGCAGCCATAAACCCAGCCGTGTTTTTCGGTTCATTGATCCTGCTACTATCATTGATCAGCACTACAATTATCATTGGTGAGCCCGTAGAAGAGCTCTTCAAAACGGTACAGGCCAGTATTAGTGATGCTGCAGGGTGGTTCTTTATCTTGCTCGCAAACCTCCTGATGTTTTTTTTGGTCTATATGGCCTTTTCAAAATTTGGGAAAATCAAGCTAGGTGGATCTGATGCTACACCAGATTTCTCTAGAATCTCATGGTTTGCCATGTTGTTTTCTGCAGGCCTAGGTATAGGGTTATTATTCTATGGTGTCGCCGAGCCTATTTACCACTTTAACGACAATCCGTTTGTAGATAACTCAGATACGATCGCCGCGGCCAGAAGTGCTATGGGCATCACCTTTTATCACTACGGCATACAAGCTTGGAGTATTTACGCCACGGTAGGTCTTGCTTTGGCTTTTTTCACCTTTAACCTCAAACTTCCACTCACTATTCGCAGTATTTTCTTTCCTCTTCTTGGGAATAAAATATACGGGCGTTGGGGAGACTTGATCGATATCATTTCCGTGATTGCCACTATTGTGGGACTTGCCACTTCCTTAGGTCTCGGTGCGCAACAAGTCAACGCCGGCTTGGAATACCTCTTTGGCGTACAATATTCACGACAAGCCCAAATGATCATCATCTTCGTCATTACTGCCTTCGCCACCCTATCCTTGCTCGGAGGATTGGACAAGGGAATCAGACGGTTAAGCGAAGTCAACATGGGGCTTGCAATGGTACTGTTAGTCTTTGTTCTAGCCATTGGTCCATCGGCCTTCCTCATGGACAGCTTCGTTCAAAATTTAGGGTACTACGTGGACAATTTCTTTAAGATAGGCTTGTGGACAGAATCCTTCGTCGGTGTTAAAGACGATTCAAATTGGCAAAATGCATGGACCGTGTTTTATTACGCTTGGTGGATCGCATGGTCACCGTTTGTAGGGATATTCATAGCTCGCGTTTCAAAAGGAAGAACGATTCAGGAATTTATCTTAGGCGTGGTTCTCGTTCCATCGCTACTTACCTTTTTATGGATGAGTATTTTTGGTGGCAGCGCCCTATATTTTGAACTTTTAGGTGACCACAGCATAACAGCTGCCGTGAATGACAACGTGGCAACCGCCATATTTATACTCCTGGAAAAGTACCCATTGGTTACCGTTTCCTCTGGACTTTCTATCATCCTAGTAACGAGCTTTTTTGTCACCAGTTCTGACAGCGGCTCCATGGTTGTAGATACCCTGACGTCAGGCGGACGACACGATGCACCTAGGATTCAAAAAATCTTCTGGGCGTCCATGGAAGGAGCCACGGCATCTGTTCTGCTACTTTACGGCGGGCTTACAGCTTTGCAAAGCGCCACAACCATCATCGGACTTGCTTTTGCCTTTATATTGGTAGTGATGACCATCAGCTTCTACCTAAGCCTTGAAGAATATTACCAGAAGCATTACGCCAAAGCAAAAGACTGATTGCCCTACAAGGAAAATCAGGTCAAGTGATGGCCAAATCAAAGAAAACTCCAGCCTTCCAGCCTTAGCTTCGGCCTATGAAAAAAAAACGGTTTTCGTATGGTTTTTAAGAGCCAAAGGAACTGTGGATTAATGCCTCTTTGCGGCACTACTTGAGCATCTGCAGAGCAACCCTTGTTTACAGAAAATGCTACCGATTGAATTAGCACCAAAAGAGGCTTGTTGGATATTATGAAAAGTGCGCACAAAAAAGCCCTGATGCTGTGCATCAAGGCTTTTCCTTGTAGCGGAGGTGAGACTACGTATATATTTCTAAGACTCTATTTGTAAGATCATTACAAAAAGGCCATTGGAAGAAATTCAAAATTCTTACGAAACCGCATCAAACTCCTTCCAGTGAAATTATTCTATAAAGAGATTTACTGAGACTTTGTAAAATCGAAGTTAGCTTGATAAGAATCAACCTTAGTGAACTTAAGGAATAGCGAGTACAACTTTAGAAGTGTTGGTTTAGATGCAACTATTGCCAACTTTTACTCTTGTTAAATCTCTTCTTAGTTTTCACATTACTTTGAAAGCCGTAGGTAAATCCAACCCGAGTATTTACAGGATATTCATTTGCATTTACGCCAATACCAAAGTTCAAGTAGGGTGTTAGTACCCCTCTTCTATAGGGAAGGTTTTGTCCAATCGAAAACCCTAAGTAATATTCCCAACCAACAAGAAAAGGCCTTGGATTGGCATTTGATGGGGGATGAAAATTCACAGATTTAAAGTGCTTTATTTCTCCACCCAGACCGTAAAACATATTCTTAAATCTTTTTCTTGGGTGGTATCTGATTTCAGGACAAATACCAACAAGTCGATTTTCTGTAAAAACAGTTTCATTTACATCCCCATGAAGTTTATGCTCTCCGTAATGAGCAGCGAATGGAATATTCACAGTGATTTTCTTAGCTAAACTAAATTCAGCAGAAATTTCACCCCCAATATTCAAATAGACGTCTTCTTCGAACCATGGAGAATAATTACCCAAAACACTCGGACCGACTCTAACATAGGTCTGTGCGACTAGTGATTGACAACAGAAAAACAACACTACAAGAACTCTCCCCCTTATCTTCGTACTAAGCATTATGTAATATACCAAGTTTCATTGATAACGAGGTACGTCCCTTAAACGTATATAAGGCCGGTCCAATCAAAAGGTGTTTCATTAATCTGTCCGATTCAAGACATAAAAAAAGCCCTGATGCTGTGCATCAAGGCTTTTCCTTGTAGACATCCTGGAGAAAAGGTCAAAGGTTTGATTTGAACGATAGATTTAATTTTAAAAGGTAAGTGTAATAG
>JACESW010000037.1 GCA_013911625.1 Cryomorphaceae bacterium
CGGCACCAATGCATTTAAGTCAGGATCTACCTCCCAGTTAATAAGCTGTGTTAAATCATTCTTGATATCACATTGGGCGACCATACGGCTTTGCGTAGGATCGTAGATATCAGAGATACTTACGTCTGAATTTGCTAATTGGAAAATCTGGAAACCTTCGAACTTGTAATCAAAGTAATCTGGATTTGCATTTAAGATTGAATCACGATCGTCAGGACTAACTGTGATTAGCGGATCGCGCTCGCGGTAGCTAAATCCTACGTTATTAGAACCTGGGCCGTACGTCAATTTCAAGATCACCTCACGGTCAAGCTCTTGAGCAGTTACGTCCGGTGCATCTGGACCGTTCAACACTTGGAAACAGTTATCGAACAGCTTCTGCGCTTTATCGTCTGCAATAATTACCTTCTCTACAGAAGCAAACAGATCGTTGTTGATAAGATCACGCTCCCATACTACCCCGGTAGTTACAAAGTTCAAAGCACCTGGTGCCAAAGAGAACGGACCTGCACTGTGGAGACCACGCTTATCTTCTTTGTTCGCTGGGCTTTCCCACCAATCTACTGGCGAGTATGGAGGATACGCTCCAGTTGTATCGTAGGACATACCTGGGTAAGCGAAACGTGTTGAAGTACCGTTACCAGAAGCAACAAAACCATCACCGTTACCAAGATCACCTGCACCTGAAGGTGTTTCAATGATCAACTCTGAACCGTTCTTCCAAAGTGCACGCATGTAGTTGTAGAAGTGCGTTGCATTGTCTGGGTTACCTGAGATATTTGAGGCAGTGTTGTTGTAGTACATGAACTGGCTCATAATGATACGCTCGTTCACACCCGTTGCTGGATCTTCAGCGACACAAATTCCTGTTTCAGGATCCTTAACACCGTCGACACAACCGTCACGGTCATTATCCAATCCGTCGTAGTAATCTGCAAAAGGACCTTGGAAGAAGTCGAAACCTACAGCAGGTGGGTTCAACCCATAACCCAATGCACCTTCATCTTCAGTATCTGAGTTGTAACAGTATCCAAGACCACGTGCAATATCACATCCAATAATATCATCCGTATAGTTCCCTAAATCTGGATCAAACCACGTAGAGAAGTACGTATTGGTCAGACGGAACGTTGAACGGTTAATAATACGATAGTTGTTGAACGTCATGTTGTTTACTTCATCGTTGGTCGAGAATGCAAACGCTTGCGCACGGATTTCGAAACCTAAGGCACCTGCCTGCGATTCGGTATGAACGTTACCACGGTCGTTGTATACCCACCAAATGGTCTGGTCACCGTAAAGAACATCTGTTTCCTTGTCGCGACAGTCGTACTCTTTGTCGATATCATATGCAGGATAGTCTACCAAATAATCGTAAACACCATCACCATCACGGTCAATGAACGGGGCCAATTGGTACGGCAACTCGCCGTCTACACCATTGCCTGGCCAATCCTTAATGCTTTGTGGAATCTGGCTTTCGTACCCAGGGAAGAGCTCTGCATCATTACAGTTTGGATCGTCCAAACATTCCAACCACGCCTTGTGTACATCTACCTCTTCACGGTAAATGATCCAATGGCGGTCGTACTTATCACAGATTTCTTTGTTCGTCGAAGCTGTACCATCAGTAGTTAGCGGACCTGGCCAGTAGTCATTACCCGACTGACGGTAGGTCATTGCTGCCAATTTCAACTGGTTACCTTCATCTACACCACCAAGCCACAATGAACCGGCAAACATAGAGTGCTTGTTCGATCCCTTTGGTACCTCGTAGCGTGCGGTGTTCAAATCCCACCACATATCACCACCACCTAGGATGGTCGCACGAACGTTGTTTATGCTCAAATCACTCTGCGCCTTTGAAGGCTGACAAAGTTCTTCTACTGTTTTCATAGAACCGGTATTGGCACTACCTGAGTTCTCGCTGGCACCTTGAACCTCACGGGCTGAAAGTGGCAGTGTAAAAGCGGCTGAAAGTAAAAGGAGATATACTCTTTTCATATGCTGTTTTTCGAATGCTTTTTAATTATAGTCCAATGCGTAAACCTAGACGGATACGACGTGGCAAGCTGAACAAACCAGGGTTTGCCAAGCTGATGTTGTACAAATCTGCGAACGATTGTGCGCTCGCTTGGAATTGAATAGCGTTTTGACCTTGAGGCGAGCTCAAGTAACCGTCATCACTAGGTGATCCCGTGTAAGGATATACACCTAATACATTTTGCGTATTCAGAACGTTCAGCATTTGAACGTAGATCTCAAAGTTGCTCAATGGGCCTTCGTTGAAGTTCCAAACCTTGTTGGCCGTTGCATCTACACGGAAGCTCCATGGAAGACGAGAACCGTTGATGTTCCCGGTCATCGGCGTTTGTGCATCTGTCAAACCGTAGGCAAGAACACGACGCGTATATGGTGTACCTGAATTTGCATTTACTACTAAATTCAGACCGGCGTTTTCGAGCACGCGCTTTCCGAACCATACTGGACCGTTGTATGCTGGTCCTCCACCGTAGCGGTAGTCCATGTTCATAACCACTTGGTGGCGTGAATCATACGATAACGGAAGGATATAACGCAAGTTTGGTTGACCTGAACGAGCAATATTTGCACCAGATGTAGAGTTTGAACCTGTACCGTCAGCAAACTGAAGGGTGTAGTTTGCATTCAATCGAACATTACCTGTACGGCGTAAATCATACTGAACCGTATACCCTTTTACTGTACCGAAATCTAAGTTTCCAAAAGCAATATAAGTTACTGGGTAGGCCTCTGTAAAACTAAACGACTGCATCATATCGCGCATTTCGCGGTAGAAGGCGCTCAATTTAAGGGCACTGTTGTCGTTCAATTTTTGACGGAATCCAATCTCGTAATCCGTGGTACGCTGCGGTCTCAGATCAGGATTAGACAAAATTCCACCATTATTTCCGTTTTCCAACTGCAAGTATGTGATCGGGTTCATTCGATTTGCTCCAGGATCCGGGCGCTGCACCATAATATCGTAGTGTGCAAAGAACTCTGCCTCATCCGATATGGGGAACTGGAACGAA
This sequence comes from Cryomorphaceae bacterium, assembly GCA_013911625.1. The sequence continues at coordinate 3,054 of JACESW010000037.1, forward strand.
ATACGTGGACTCACAGTAACCTGTGGCGTGTAGTCTTTGAAACTTTCATTTGCAGTAACTGCTAATTTCTGGTCCTCAATACCTGGATTTTTTAAGAACGGCTTAATACCACCACTTAAATCCGCAATGTTTTTTGGGTTTGCCTCAACCTCACCGTTTGCCGTATACCAAGTAGTTCCTTCGCGGTAACCTACAATAGCCGATGGGTTTTCCTGGTCGTCAACATAAACTACCGCATCGTCACTAATACCTTCCGGTACGTCGTAACCTGCTAGGGTCGTAAAATCAAGATCTCCCACAGAATAAGCTGGGTACAATACATAAGGGTCTGCAAGAACTGGCTGGTTGGCATCAAAGCGGTCTACACGAACACCAATATTAAAGAAGAGGTCTTCATAGGTAAACTGGTCCTGGATATAACCTGCCATGTAAATAGGTTCAAAGGCACCTATGAGACGTGGTGAATTTCCTTGAGCATCGGTAGCAAAGAAATCTGTTAACGATGGCCGCGTTGTTAATCGGTTTCCTAAATAATCGAAACCGTAGTATCCAATGTATTGGCTCGAACCAATGTTCAACAATTCGTTCGCAGAGAACATATCCAAGGAGAACGTTGATGGATCGTACGAGTCAATATCCAACCAATCTGTACCGTTTGGATCCAGACCTAAGGTTTCACGCAAATTGCGATCGAACGTTCTAGGTTTGTCCGCATCAAACAAACGCGGATAGTTCAGAGTATCCTGGAATACACCATTATTGTCGTAGGAAGCGATTGGATTATTTAGGTCCAATTCGCGGATGGCATCGTTTTGCAACAGACGCATCAATGTCCACAATCCTGTAGCACCTACGCTATATGAGCGGTCGAAACGTTGTTCGTACTCCACACCCACAATTAGCGAGTGGTCCTTGATATCAAAGGTTGAAGAGGCAGTAATACGGAACTGGTCATTTAAGGATTTCCCATAAGAGGCTTGGTTCGCACCAACATTCCCCCACAAACCGTAAACTGACGATGGCTGATCACCATTGAGAAGACCACCACCTGCACGAATATCTTCAAGGGAACGAGCTCTATTAAAAATCAAATTCTGATCAACGAAGTCGTAAAAATTCGAGGTATAGTTTGAAAGGATTGGATTGTTTTCGCCTGGTGTGTAATCCACATTGGCACTCTGATATACTGCGAGAGTATAAGCATCCATCACTTTTCCGTAGTTTGGATCGTTCGGGTCAGTAATAGTATCCGAACCTAAGTTATATAAGGGACGATATTGTGTTTTAAACGTACCAATGTGACCGTAAGCGAATAAATTATCTTTGTGGCGTGCATCTTGAGTGAGTCGCTCGTTACGTGTAAAGTCCACTTGAATAGAATAGAACGCATTACGAATAAGCGAGTTTGAAGAGTCTGATGGGTTGCCGAAACGTTGCTGGAAGCGGACGTAAGTCGACCAGTCTTGCGCAAACGACTCAGAGTTATTTGCATAGTTCATTAACTCATTGAATCTGCTACCGTTGCGGCCTTGGTTCATGTTGTAACGACCACCAACAGTCAGGGTGGTTTTCTCTGAAGTCACAAACTTCAAGTTACCCGCAAAACGCACCGAAGTGCGTGCCACGTTCTCGCGGTAGTTTTGAGATGATAAATCACCTTGCGTCAAGAAATCCGCCGCATTGAGTACCCCGAAACCTGAAGAGGCTGGCACCAAAGGATTGGCTTGTAACTCTGCTAGCTTATCGTCGTTCACTTTCCAAGTGGTCAACGAACGCGGAGATCCATCACGATTGTATTGGAATTCTGAAGCGAGTAGGAAACCAACGATTGGCTGTCCTGTTTTCTTGTTTCTAATAATCGGTCCACCTAAGGTAAGGGCGCCCAAGTTGTAGTGGTAAGGATCGAAAGCTGAGCTGGTCAAAATCTCAGAAGAACCAAAATAATATGGTGCTGGACCTTTCGTCGTCGTTGCAATTACACCACCGGTAACGTCACCGTATTGTGCAGGTGTACCACCTACAATAACCTCTGTCTGCAAGATCGCATCACGCGGCAAATTGACATCACCACGAACCTTCACCCCGTCGATAAAGACGACGTTGGTAGACGAACGAGAACCACGAACGTTGAACGAACCGCTTCCGTCTTGCTGGAATACCCCTGCGGTAGTACCAACAATCTGGCTCAGATTACGATAAGGAAGGTTTTTGATTTCCTCTGAAGTAACAATTTCTGAGGTCTTCCCCGTCTCGATGAGTTCTTCAGGGGCGGTTACCGTTACCTCCTGGATCATCGTACTCTCAACGGTCATGTTGAAGTTGACCACTTTGGGCTTTCCGGAATAAACCGTTACGCCGTTGAGGTTGAAATCTGCGTAACCGATGAAATTACAAGTAAGGTTGTACACCCCCGCATTCACCGGGTTGATGTTATACTTTCCATCGAAATCCGTCGTTCCTGTTGCAATGACAACATCCTTGTCTTTTACGATTACCGTAGCAAATGGAATGACTTCGCCGGTGCGCTTATCCTTGACCGTTCCCTTAATAGATCCGGGACGAGTTTGACCGTAGCTGAGCGCTACAGCAAAGACCATAATAAGCGTGAGTATTCTTTTGACCATAAATACTGGCTTTACTTTTGGGTTATAAGTCCGTAAATATAAGCATCAGAATCGGAGAATTGACAATGAAATCGAGCTATCTTGCAGCCAATGAGTGAACGACTTTACAGACTGATAAACAATCCCTTACAGGCCTTGCTGTTGCTGATGTTGGGATTAAGTGCATGCAACAATACCAACGTTGTCTACGATATTCCGGAACCTTTGGTCGATGAAACAGTCTACGTGAGCGACCCTTCGAGCTTCAATCTGACCGTAGTTGGAGGCCAATTATTGCTGCCCAATGCAGGTCATGCTGGGGTCTTGGTTTACCGCCGGTATTTTGACGGCCAATTCTATGATTTTGCTGCTTACGAAGCCGCTTGTCCAGAGCACTGGGCTGACGGTTGTGGCGTGCTAGAAAGCACCAATGGAGATTTCTATTTTACCTGTGGGTGCGATGCACACCAATACCAACTTCTGGATGGCCAGAGCGTGGATACCAGCTACACACTGCCGATCAAAGAATACAGCTGTTCCTTTGACGGGGTAAATGTGATTCGTATTACGAATTGATTAAACAAAAGCGTTCTCGCCAGTGATGTCTAAACCGGTGATTAACAGATGAATGTCATGTGTTCCTTCATAGGTTACCACACTCTCCAAATTCATCATGTGTCGCATGATTGAGAAGTCACCAGTAATACCCATTCCGCCCAACATTTGGCGCGCTTCACGTGCAATTTTCAATGCGATTTCCACGTTGTTTCGCTTTGCCATTGAAATTTGAGCAGAGGTCGCACGACCCTCATTTTTAAGATGACCCAAACGCCAAGTCAACAGCTGTGCCTTGGTGATTTCGGTAATCATCTCTGCCAATTTTTTCTGTTGCAACTGGAAAGCAGCAATGGGCTTGCCGAACTGAATGCGTTCTTTCGAATACCTCAATGCCGTGTCGTAACAATCCATAGCAGCACCCAAGGCGCCCCATGCAATACCAAAGCGCGCACTATCCAAGCAAGATAGCGGTGCACCGAGGCCATCACGACCCGGTAAAATATTTGATTTGGGAACGCGTACGTTGTCAAATACTAGCTCGCCCGTAGCCGAAGCACGAAGCGACCATTTGTTATGTGTTTCCGGTGTGGTAAATCCTTCCATACCACGTTCAACGATCACACCTTTGATACGTCCGGCCTCATTTTTCGCCCAAACAACAGCGATATCACAAAACGGCGAATTTGATATCCACATCTTGGCACCATTTAGTATGATATCATCGCCGTCTTCAACGAAGTTGGTCGTCATTCCGCCCGGATTGGACCCAAAGTTTGGCTCCGTTAGTCCAAATGAGCCGAGGTATTCACCCGTGGCCAATTTTGGTAGGAATTTTTGCTTTTGCTCCTCACTTCCATAAGCGTAAATAGGGAACATGACTAGAGAGCTCTGCACAGAACAAGTAGATCGAATGCCTGAATCGCCGCGTTCGACTTCCTGCATCATAAGTCCATAGCTGATGTGGTCGAGACCGGCACCTCCATACTCTTCAGGTACATATGGACCGAAAAGCCCCACCTCGCCCATTTCTTTAACTAAGTGTTGCGGAAAGGCGGCACGCTGTGCGAAATCTTCAATGATTGGACTTACGCTACGCTTAACCCATTCTCGGGTGGCGTCACGAATCATTTTGTGTTCCTCGCTGAGCAGTTCGTCTAGTAGGTAGTAATCTGGGTGTTGAAATTGATCCACCATGCTTGTGTAGTTTTCTTGAGTGGTTGTGAAATTAAACACAAAAGGTGAAAAATTGTTATAAATTCAACTCAGAGTTTCACCATTCACATAATAAAAGAAGCCCCATGAAAAAATCGTTACTCATTATCGCCCTTATGGGCATCTCAACATATTCGTATACCAACAGCGGTGGATCACCTGCTGGAAAAAGCGGCTCACCCGGAGATAACGGACAGACCTGTGCCAGCGGCTATTGCCACAGCTCGGGGAGTCCTATGGGCGGTGAAGTCATCGGCATCATGTCCTCGGTAGACAGTATTTCTGACGGCAACACAATTGGAATCACCCTTGGGGTAAAACCAAACGGTACATCTTCGAAGGTGGGCTTTATGGCTAGAGTCGAAGATGCGAATGGGAACCAATTGGCCACCTCAAATCCGGGTACTGGCGCGAAACGCGTTAGTGATTACATCACGCACACCAGTGGAGGAACCGCAGTTTCCAACGATAGTATTCATTGGTCTTTTGATATCGACGGGACCACATTTCCAGACAGCATTACGGTGTATGCCGCCATTAATTTCACCAACAGCAACGGTCAGACTTCTGGCGACTATGTGATGACCGCTTCAAAGACACTCTATAAGAATACTGGAAGTAACATCGGTCTCGAAGAGTCTGAAGGCATGCCGTTGATGGCATATCCGAACCCGGCTTCATCAACTTTAAAGGTTCGAGCAGAAGGTCTTGTAGCTATTCGTTTGTACAATACAATAGGCCGATTCATGCAGCTCGACTATTCAGCTTCTATGGAAGATGAAGCCACTTTAGACGTAAGCGCTCTGGCTCGAGGCAACTACATCTTGCACGCAGAATATTCGGACGGCAACATTCAATACAAGCACGTCGTTTTACAGTAACTTTGGGTCCTAGATGGACGTTAAGTGGTTGTTTATTGGATTCTTCGCAGTCCTCGGTGTATTCCGGGCACTAAAGCCCGAGGTATTCTCCAAATGGATTCGACTTCAATGGGAAGACCTAGGTGATGCGCGCGGTCGCTTGAGCGCTGCCGCAGTGAGTCTCTTACTCCCAGCAGCATTGTTCTATGTGCTTGGAGAAGCCTTGGGGTTAGGACTTCTGTGGTGGGAAGCACCTTTGGCTATAACTGTCCTATTATTGGCCCGTTTGGTTGTTTCTCTCGTTTTGAGCCTGCTGTTTTCTTCAAATAATGCGCTTCAAAATGGGACAGATCTGTTTGGCGGTATTCAATTAAGCTACGTATATAGCCTTGTATGTCTGATCGTACTGTGCAGCTTGCTCATTAATGAAACGTGGTTAAATGCCGGCATCTATTTACTTGGCGCAGGCCACTTTATCGGATTACTTTGGTTTGCTTTAAAGAATCCAGTGCTTCGAAATATTCGGAGCGGTGGGGCTCGTTTTTATGCAATGTCTTACCTTTGCACGCTCGAACTAGTATTAATTTTTTCGTTCGTCAACTAACACACATGGCAGAAAGACAAACAAAAGTGAAGTCGATTTTGGTGTCACAACCAGAGCCAACCACCGAATCTCATCCTTTTTTCACACTTGCTGCTAAGCACAAGGTAGAGGTGGATTTCCGCTCGTTTATTC
>JACESW010000038.1 GCA_013911625.1 Cryomorphaceae bacterium
CCGCAAGGCACGATTAACCTCGTTCCAACGGCCTTCAATGTCGATGATTGTTTAAATATCCTACTTTCGGGCTGGGGTGGTGTCACCAATTCGGGTTTTGTACCCACCTCTGTAGATCAGCTGCCTACAAGCTCAGATGCGCTTCAGACGGCTACCAACGGTTCGGACTTCTACTTTATGGTGCTCGGTAAAAACTTTACTTCGTTCGAATACGGCTCTTATTTTGGCGGTGCTTCAAGTGCGGAGCATGTAGATGGCGGAACCTCTCGCTTTGACGATAGAGGTAGAATTTACCAAGCAGTATGTGCCGGGTGCGGAGGTAACGATGACCTTCCGACCACACCTGGGGCATTTTCCCAAACCAATAACAGCAGTAATTGTAATCTCGGAGTGATTAAGTTGGACTTTGAAACGGGTATAGAGGCGATCGCTGATGTCGATTTTGATTACCTCATAGATACTACCTGTTACGAGTTGACCCTTCGCCTGTCAAACAGCAGCGTGAACGCCAATGCCTATTTCTGGGATTTCGACCAAGGCGATACTTCTAATCTGGACGAACCTGTAGTTACGTTCCCGAATCTTGGGACTTACGAGGTAATGCTTGTCGCGATTGATACGGTATGTGACAGTTACGATACTACTTACATAACTATTGAACACGATACAGCCAACTTCCCAACAGCCCTGTGGACACCAGATTATGTGAGCTGTGATTTATTCAAGGAAGTGGTATTTACTGAAAGTCTTGGAGATGCAGATTACTTTGAATTCAATTTTGGCGACGGGTCTTCTCTAGTGACTACGAATCAAACGGTTCAGCACGCCTACCCATCTACGGGTACCTTCATTACTACAATCACTGCGCGCGATTCATTCTGTGATGTAAGCTCACAAACCGTCCACACCATAGTGTTTGACAACGATGCTAATGTCCCCACCGTTAATGTATTTACAGACAGCTGCAGGTACGGGGGTGTAGATGTGGTATACACCAATGTGGACAGCACCATGATCTTCCAATGGGACTTCAGTGGAACGCCGGATACCGGTATGATTCCAACGTTCAGGTACCCTGAATCGGGATTAGAAAATGTCACCTTAACCATCACCGATACCATTTGTAATCGAGACTACGATTTCGATTTCTTAGCTGATATCGTACGAATTGATGGACGTGTATTTATCCCGACTGCCTTCACGCCGAATGGAGATAATGACAATGAAGAATTTAAAATATTCGGAAATAGTTGTTTAGAGAATCCTATTTTCATCATCTACGACAGCTGGGGCAATGAGGTATTCCGAAGCGAAGACCCGTTCCAAGTGTTCTGGGATGGAACCTTCAATGGAAAAGCCGTGCCTCAAGACGTGTATACCTATAGATTTACCGGCGGCGACGAGGTTCGAATGGGTACGATAACGATAATACGCTGATTACGCTTCTTCTATCGCGTAGATTTCACGAACAGCATTGAGGAATCCTTTTGCACATTCTATTGTGTTGAACTTGCTGAAAGAGACTCTAACAGGCTGATATTCAGACGTCCATTCTCCCAATGCACGTATCACGTGTGAGCCTTGATTAGAGCCTGAAGTACACGCGGAACCGCCACTCACATTGATACCTTTCATGTCCAAAGAGAACGTCAGCATGTCATTGTTAGATTTTGGAAAGGCTATGGATAATACAGTGTATAAGCTTTTGTCCAATTCCGAACTACGTCCAAAGAATCGAACGCCAGGAACGATAGATTGGACCTCTTCGATGATATGTTGCTTTAAAGCCTCTACCTTCTTTTGATCCTCAGCCATCTCAGCAGTGGCAATCTCAAAGGCTTTACCCAAAGCACAAATCCCAATGGTATTCTCGGTTCCAGCTCGCATATTGCGTTCTTGTGCGCCACCTTGAATCAATGGTTTAATCTTTAAACCTGAGCGTACATACGCAAAACCAATGCCCTTTGGACCGTGAATTTTATGCGCCGAACACGTCAAAAAATCATAAGGAGTCTCACTCACATTAATGGGCAGGTGCCCCATGGCCTGAACCGTATCGGAATGGAACAGCGCATCGTATTTTTGACACAAGCCACCTATTTCATCCACGGGATTCAAGTTGCCAATCTCGTTGTTTGCAAACATGAGCGAAACCAAGGTCTTTGGCCCCTCCTTCAGCAATGATTCAAGTTCATTCAAATCTATATCGCCATGTTCATTCACAGAGAGATATGCAGCTTCTACTTCGCCACGCTCGACCATAAATTCTACGGGATGACCCACGGCGTGGTGTTCAATAGTAGTTGTTATGATGCGCTTCACGCCAAGATCACGAACACTACAAAAAAGGGCCATGTTATCAGCCTCAGTGCCTCCGGAGGTGAAGAAAATTTCGCTGGGCTGTGCTCCAATAGTCTGCGCGATACGCTTACGAACTACCTCTACCTCCACCTTAGCACCTCGGCCACTGATGTGGGTTGAAGATGGATTTCCGAAGTTCTCCATCATGCGAATCATCTCCTCTTTGACGCGAGGTTCTAGTGGAGTTGTGGCAGCGTTGTCTAAGAATATTACACCCATGGTGGTTTGTAGTAAGTGTTCTCTCCAAAGATAGAACGAAACGTGAAATTTCAGATTATTTGGCTAAAGCTTCAAGTTCCTGGATGAATCGCTCTCCTAATTCCATGGCTTCAGCCGTACTTGGTGCCTCTGTATAAATTCGAATGATTGGCTCCGTATTTGACTTTCTCATATGCACCCAACGGTCTGACCATGTGATTTTTACACCATCAATAGTACTTAACTCTTCGTGCTGATATTGACCTGCGATAGTTGCAAGCAGGGCATCGACATCAAGTCCCGGAGTAAGCTCTATCTTTTGTTTACCCATAAAGTATTGAGGGTATGAGGCTTTTAATTCACTGAGCGTTTTTCCTGTTTTCGCTAAATGCGTAAGTGCTAAAGCGATACCAACTAAGGCATCACGACCGTAATGTAATTCGGGCAGAATGATGCCTCCGTTACCCTCTCCCCCCAGAATGCTATTGGTAGCCTTCATCTCGTTGACCACATTGACTTCGCCTACTGCAGAAGCCGAATAGGTTGAGCCCTTAGATTCGGCCAAATCCCTCAAGGCTTTGGAAGAACTCATATTGCTTACTACGTGACTTTTTGTGTGCTCAAGCAGGTAATCGGCAACAAGTACGAGTGTGTATTCCTCGCCGAACATCTTCCCTTTTTCATCTACAAAAGCCAAGCGATCTACATCAGGATCAACCACAATCCCCATGTTGTACTTTCCTGAGGCGCATTCTTCAATGATTTCCGTCAGATGTTTCTCAAGGGGTTCTGGATTGTGGGGAAATTGGCCCGTAGGTTCAGGATACAGATTATTGTAAGTCACCCCCATCTTATCTAAAAGCATTGGGATGGCCACTGAACCTGAACTATGTACTGCGTCTATGACTACATTGAATTTCTGATTGGCTACGAGCGTTGCATCGACCCTGTCAAGCGCTAATATCTGATCAATATGCCATTGGAGTCCGTCTTTATCTTTGGCGACGGTGCCTAAATCGTCTACTTCAGCAAAAGTGATTTCGTCACTCTCTGCGAGCGCAAGGATTTCTGCACCATCAGCACCGCTCACAAATTCTCCTTTTTCATTCAATAACTTGAGTGCATTCCATTGTTTAGGGTTGTGTGAGGCCGTCAAAATGATACCGCCCTGTGCATTGTACCTAGGCACAAGCATTTCAACCGTCGGTGTGGTGCTCAAGCCTGTGTTAATTACATCAATACCCAAGCCTTGTAGTGTGGAAACCACTAAATTTTCAATCATTTGACCAGAAGGGCGTGCATCGCGACCAATAACTACGGTACATGCACCGTGTCTCTTTTTCAGCCAAGCACCATAGCCCGCAGCAAATTTCACTGCATCCATAGGAGTCAAATTATCACCTGCTCCACCGCCGATAGTTCCTCGAATACCTGATATACTCTTGATTAAAGTCATGGTTAAATGGTTTTACAGCGAAGATAGTTGGCCTTTTCGGGCACACCAACCGTACTCGGTCAATTTTGGGTTTTGTTAATAACAGTGTTCATATGTGAAGCGATTAAAATTTTATCTCCTTCAAAAGGACCGCAATACCGAGTAACTTCACTCTAATGAGATTTGAGGACCGTGAGGTACATAGCTTAGTTCAATCCTATGAGCGTGCATTCGAGAATGATCGCCAGCCCTACTATGACGTAGAAGATCTTGAAACCATCGTAAACTATTACTACGATACGGGATCCTTTGAGCAAATGGCTGCGGCCATCAAATTCTCCATTTTACTTCACCCAAATTCTTTAGTCTTCAAAATCAAGGAAATCCAATTGGACCTTGCTACTAAAGACTTTACAAAAGCCCAGGCGAAGCTCCAGCAAATGGAAGGATTGAGCGATCACCACGTGGAGCTGCTTATCGCTAGAGCCACTTTGTTTATGCATCAAGGTAAGACGGAGCGTGCTTTAGAGCTGCTCGATAGTGCCCTACAACGTGCTGAGGATCAAGAGGAGATATTGCAGCAAATTATTGATGCACATCTGGCGCAAGGAGCCTATGAGCACGCCGCTGAAGCGATATTGAAATTGTGCGAACTGGACGAGCGGTTGGACGACGGAACCATTTATCAGCTCGCGCTTTGCTTCGACTTCATGCACCAATACGACCGTGCCGTCGAAACCTTCGATCGCTTTATTGAGCGTGAACCCTACAATGCATTACTCTGGTACCAAAAAGCCGCTTTCGCTCTTCGATTAAATAAAGAGGAAGAAGCCCTTGAATATTTTGATTGGGCGACTACTGCGGACGATGAGTTTCATGCGGCACATTTTGAAATTGGCCGTATCCACGAACGAAATGATCGTTTGATTGATGCGATGAATGCCTACCGCTTAAGCATCAGCGAAGAAGTCCCTTCAGGATACATCTACTTCCGAATAGGAATGATTGAGCAAGAATTAGGGAGTCTCAATGCTGCCTTGCGCGCTTTTGATCGTGCTGTAGAAGTCGAGCCGGAGCTCGAGGATGTGTATTTAGAACGTGCTAATGTTTTGTGTGAGTTAGACCGCCACGAAGAGGCTATTTCGGATTACAAAAAGGTTTGGCTGTTCGGCAATTATGGCGCAGAAGATGTCATTGATTATGTCGAGGCATTGGTAGAGCTCGACCAATTGGACGAGGCCATCAATATCTTATACCAAGGTGTCGGTCAATTTGAGGACAATGTTCAACTGCGTCTGATTTTGGCAGGCTACTTGTTTGCCACTGCGTCCTACGAGGAAGCACGAGTTATTATGAATGAATGCCTCGAGCTTGAGCCTACCTCGATAGATTTGTTCCATCAATACTTCCCAGCTTTTGGGAAAATACCTGAGATAACCGGTATTTTAGCCGAAATTCAATCGGCGAACGATGCTTAAACATTTTCAGCTCTTTCTGAAAGGTATGGCCATGGGCGCAGCGGATGTTGTCCCGGGCGTCAGCGGAGGAACCATAGCCTTTATTACGGGTATTTACGAGCGACTCATTGGCGCAATATCCTCTATTAACAAGCAGACGTTATTGATGCTCTTTAGGGGCCAATTCCGCGAACTTTGGACCGCCATTGACGGTACTTTTTTAGCCGTTCTATTTGCAGGAATCTTCACAAGTATTCTCACGCTTGCTTCGGTCCTCACGTTCACACTTGATCATTATCCTATCTTAACCTGGAGCTTTTTCTTTGGTTTGGTTGCCGCCTCCGTCTGGATGATGGGCCGAACAGTCAAACAATGGAATATACAGGCGGTAGTCGCTTTTGTGTTTGGAACTATGATCGCTTACGCCATTACTGAAATGAATGCAACGGCGGGGTCTGAAGCACCATGGTATCTCGTGTTGAGTGGTGCCTTGGCCATTTGCGCCATGATTCTTCCGGGTATCAGCGGGAGTTTTATCCTGTTGCTCTTGGGTGCATACTCTACCGTCCTCGGTGCAGTTGCGAACAGAGAATTACTCACCATAGCGTACGTAGGAATCGGTGCTGTTTTGGGCTTGCTGTTGTTCTCGAAAGGATTGAAATACATCTTTGAGCGCTTTTACAACCCGACAATCGCACTGCTCAGTGGCTTCCTCTTAGGGTCATTGAATAAACTTTGGCCTTGGAAAGAAACCCTTGAGACGTTCATCAAGCATGCAGGTACCGAAAAAGAGGAAATTGTTGCCTTGAGCGTTCGAAATTTAGCGCCGGGAGACGACTGGCCCACGGCCGTAGTTTTCGCACTTTTTGGTGCCGTTCTTGTTCTAGGCCTAGAATTCGCCGGAAAAAAGATGAAATGATCAAACTCGGACTCATAGGAACTCCCATTGCTCATAGCCTTAGCCCTGAAATTCACCAAGGTTTTATAACAGCTGCCGGAATATCTGGGAGCTATGATTTGTTCGAGATGTCTAGCTTACCAAAAGAAGGTCTCAAAGCCTTTATGCAGCACCATGGTTTGATTGGACTAAACGTTACCATTCCATTTAAAGAAGAAGCTTTTAATGCTCTTGATAGCGTCGATGATGTTGCGAAAACACTCGGTGTGGTCAATACTGTTGTGCTAGAAAAGGATAGACTCATCGGGTACAATACAGATATCTACGGTATTCAAAAAAGTTTGATGTCCTTGGGATGCCCGCCCTGTAAAGCACTTGTGTTTGGTTCAGGCGGGGCCGCAAAAGCAGTATCTAAGGTCTTGAAAGACAATCGTTTTGAGGTATTAGTTCTTAGTCGAGGCAACACAGGCGCCTCGTATGATGATTTGAGCCAGGAAGTAGCGGCCGAATGCAAACTTTGGGTGAATTGCACCCCTGTGGGTACTGCCGGAATTGACCCCCATCTTTTACCCTTACCTTATGCAGTATTAAGCGAGGAATTCGCCATATTTGACCTAGTATATAAACCCAACCCTACTCCCCTCATGAAGGAAGGCCTCCAAAGAGGTGCAAGCGTTTTAGGAGGTGAGAAAATGTTAATTGAGCAAGCGAAAAAATCATGGCAGTTGTTCCATGACGCTTACTACAAAAATTTGTAGATGATGAACCAAGAAGAATTGGACCCAAAGGAAGTGCAGCAAGAAACGCAAGAGCAAGCAGAAGCTCCACAAACTGAGGCGCAAGAGGAAGTACAAGAAGTAATGGCAGCTGAAGTATCTGAAGGTGCGGAAGAAGCTACAGACGATCAGGTGCGTACTGTCGAAGCAGAGGACGATCATGAGGAACCAAAAGAGCAAAAGCTCCAGATTCCCGATTTCGATGCCTTGGATTTGGAACAATCTTTAGAAGCCATCAAACAACACGTTGGAAGTTATCCTCCACAACGCATTAAAGGGATTGTTGAAAGCGGTCGTTCGCGTATGTTGCGAGAGCTCAATGCACAACAAGCTGAGGCGAAAGAAAAATACCTCGCTGAAGGTGGGAACATCATTGACTTTAGATACGATCAGCCGATGCGCAAGCAACTCGGCGCCGTTTATGGCGGCTACCGTGATGCCTTAAGAAAGCACTACAATGATCTTGAGGCACAGCTGGTAACTAATCTGAGTACGAAGCTTGCGATCATCGAACAAATCAAAGAGCTACCAACATCTGAAGGGAGCGCCAAGGAAAAGTATGATACCTTCAAAGCCCTACGCGAGCAATGGAACAGTACAGGTCTCGTGCCGAAAGCAGATGCAAGAAATGTTTGGGCGAACTACAATCACCACGTTGACAATTTCTTCAACTTCCTGCGCTTGGCCTATGACCTAATTGACAAGGAATACAAGAATAACTTGGAAGAAAAGGTGGTCATGATCTCAGAACTCGAGGCAATGGTAGAAGGCGGTGCATCCGCTGAATTGTTTAGAGCGCTTCAAAAAGCACACAGCCGCTGGAAAAAAATTGGTCCTGTACCAAGAGAACAAAAAGACCTTATCTGGGAAAGATTCAAAGCCGTTACAGCCAAAATTCATAAGCACCGCGAGAAGTTCAACGAGACCCTCAAGGCTCGCAATGATGCTAAAATAGCTGCGAAACGTGCGGTAGTTGAAGGTATCAAAGGACTGACCGCTGAGCTACCTACAAAACACAGTGGTTGGCAAAAAGCCAGCAAAGCGCTCAATGAATACCGCGAAGAATTCAAAAATATTGGCTTCGTGAAGAGCGAGGAAAACGATGCGGTTTGGGAGGATTATAAAGTAGCCCAAAGAGAGTTCAATCGTTTGAAAAACGCCTTCTACAAAGAGGAAAAAAAGTCGCACCGTGAAAGCATTGAGAAGAAGCGTGCTTTGATAGAATTGGCCCACAGCTTAAAAGATAGTGAAGACCTCGGGGGTGCTGCAAGTGCATTGAAAAAGGCACAGGCAGATTGGAAGAAAACTGGATATGTACCGAAGAAAGAAGGCGACAAACTGTGGGAAGAATTCCGCGGTGCATGTAACCACTTCTTCGACCGAATGAACGGCCAACGCAAGGCTCGCGAGAAACAGGTAAGTGCAGCAAATAAGGCGAAAGAGGCTAAGTTGGCTGAACTCAAAGAAGCAAAAGTCACGAGCGTAGAAGACGCTGTTGCGCTTAGCGAAGCATGGGGTGCAATGGGCAGTCCTAATAGAAAACTTGATGCGCAGTTCAATGCGCTATTGGAAAATAAGCTCAGTGGCCTAGGTTTGGATAAATCTGAACTTGAGCGCACCCTATTTGAAGCTAAGGTAAGAGCCCTCGTGGAAGCAGATGATCAGCAAGGGTTGCTGGCACAGCGTTCTTGGATTCGTGAGGAAACCGACAAAACCAAAAAGGAACTCCATCAGCTCGAGAACAATATTGCATTCTTTGGAAACGCAAAAGGCAACCCACTATTGGAAGCTGCACAGAAG
>JACESW010000039.1 GCA_013911625.1 Cryomorphaceae bacterium
GAATATTGGTCGCCAGTGACTTCCGATTGGACTCAGGTCTGGGGGCAAAAAGGCTCTAGTACATCTGGCCCGTTCTCTTCCGTTATTCTTCCTGTTCAAGGCGCCAATTATTTACAAAAAGGTTTCCGATTCAGATTTGCAGCTTATGGCGCTCGTGCCGGTGCATACGATATATGGAATATCGACTACGTGCAATTGGATAAAGACCGCAATCCAGCAGATACCATCATTACAGAACCGGCTATCGCTCGCGCGCATCCGCTTATTATTGGTTCTGGAGCCTATACAAGCTGGCCCTGGTGGGTAAGCAATGCCAGCAGTGTGGCAAATCGTCCCTCTACATTGGAGTTTATTTACCGCAGAAATGGTGCTGTACCTTCTGGAGGGTGGAGTTTGAACCTTGGCCAATTCCGCTGGGAAGAAAACGGTACTCTAGTTCAACAAACTACTGCAGTGCCGGTAATCACAAATACACAACACAACCAAGACCAGACGTTTAATGTTAGCGTCCCCACTGCAGCAATGACCTCTTTCAGTGGCCCAACTAGGGTCTCCACTAAGGTGTGGTTTGACGGTTCGGCGGCAGGTTTCCGTTCTAACGATACCGTTCGAGGTGAATTGACCCTAGATAACTACTTGGCTTTGGATGATGGCACCGCCGAGCGTGCGTATGCTGTTCAAAACGTTATTGGCGGTCGAGTAGCACAGAAATTCAAGGTTGGCGGGCTAGGCGGCTCAGATACCCTAAAGGGGATGTTTTTTAATTTCGTCGATGCCGGTGAGGAGTATACGAGCACTTTTCGCATGGCTGTATGGGCACCCGCTGATAGTGGGGATGGACCGGGAAATATCTTGTACATGAGTGATAGTTTGTACCGTCCGTTCACGGGATATTACCGCGGAGATATGATGCCTTACGAGTTGGACTCAAGCATTAGTTTGAATGCATATGCTGAAGTTTGGATAGGATATATCTGTACTTCTTCGAATCCCATGTATTTAGGTCTGGATCAGGAGCGCACTTTACCTTCAGGAATGCCCAGATATTATGGGGATGGATTTAATTGGTACCAGAGTCTAGAGTCCGGTGTTGCGATGATGCGACCGTACTTCCGTTATTCCCCAACGGATATGATCGTGGAGGAATTGGTCCAAGATTTCAATGTATATCCGAACCCTTCTTCTGGCAGCTTAAGTATAGAGTCGCCTTCGGCGCACTATGTTTTAAGGACCCTCACCGGTGCTGCGGTTGCTGCGGGTCGTGTTGAGGGATATGAACACCTCGAGCTGCATCACCTTGATGCAGGTTTATATATTTTATCTCTTCGAACTGCGCAGGGTGTTGCTCAGGTCAAATGGATTAAGCTTTAAAATACGGTCCTGATGAGTGAGCAAGAAGAAAAAGACGAATTATACGTACACCACAGGTTTGTAGCCGACGCGGGACAGGGACCGTTGCGAGTCGATAAGTTTCTGACGAATTTTTTGTTCGATACCAGCCGTTCGCGCATTCAGAAGGCAGCGGAAGCAAAGGCCGTTCATGTCAATGGCAACCCGGTCAAGAGCAATTATAAAGTCAAGGCAGGGGATACCGTTGAGGTGGTCTTAAATGAACCGCCAAGAGATTCTACGATTGTGCCTCAGGAATTGGACCTCGATATTCTTTACCGCGACGAGCACGTTATTGTGATCAATAAGCAGCAGGGTTTGGTCTGCCACCCAGGTCACGGAAATTACAACGGTACCTTGGTACACGGTCTCGCTCATCTAGCAGAGAATCTACCTGTAGGTAAGCAAGGTGAGGAGCGTCCTGGATTAGTGCACAGGTTAGATAAAAACACCTCGGGCGTCATGGTTGCCGCAGCCTCAGAGCTTGGCATGGCGCATTTGGCAAAGCAGTTTTTTGACCGTACTACCTCTCGGGAATATGTTGCCTTAGTATGGGGAAACGTAGTAGAAGAAGAAGGTACGATTGAAGGCCACATTGGTCGCAGCGTGAAAGACCGACTGCAGATGGCTGTTTTCCCCGATGGATCTGAAGGAAAGCATGCGGTTACTCATTACAAGGTGCTACAACGTTTTGGTTATGTAACTTTAATCAGTTGCCGATTGGAGACTGGACGTACACACCAAATTCGTGCACATATGCGCTATTTGGGACATCCACTTTTCAATGACGAGCGCTATGGAGGTGATAAGATTTTGAAAGGCACTGCCTTCTCGAAGTACAAGCAGTTCATTACAAATTGTTTTAAAGCGTGTCCGCGACATGCCCTTCATGCGAAAAAGCTCGGCTTTGTGCATCCTTCAACCGGTGAACTGATGGAATTTGAAACTGTTATACCTGAAGACATGGCGGAGGTGATCCGTAAGTTTGAGAGTTATACCACAACAAGCAACTGGGAAACAGAAAGTGAAGAGTAAGGTATGGATAGTGTTGTTGAGCGCTTTGATTGTTCAAGGCTGTGATCGATTTCGGTCGAAACACGAACCCACGCCCTATACCCTAAATTATCCAAGCCATTTTCCAGCGCCAGCCATTCCACCTTCAAATGAAATGACAGAAGAAGGAGTGCGTTTAGGTCGACATCTGTTCTTTGACGAGCGACTTTCGGGCGATAATTCTCAGAGCTGTAATAGTTGCCACATGCAGGAGAGTAATTTTGCAGAGCCGTTTAGATTCAGCACTGGAATAGATGGCCTACAGGGCGATGTGAACGCCATGGTCCTCTCTAACATTGCATGGCAGCAGCTTTATTTCTGGGACGGAAGAACATCTACTCTCGAAGACCAAGTCAAAGACCCCATTTTAAACCCGATCGAGATGCATGCAGATTTTGCAAGCATCATCGAAAAGCTGGAACAAGACGCCACTTACCTTGAACTGTTCGATAAGGCATACGGGTCGGAAGAAATAACAGAGGACGGAATTGCAAAGGCCTTAGCTCAATACATACGTACGATCATCAGCGGAACTTCGAAATTTGATCAGTACGTTGAGGGCAACTACCAATTCACCCCGAGTGAACAGTTGGGCTTTGACATCTTTAATAACGAACAGGGGGATTGCTTCCACTGCCATGGCGCAGCTACATCCGGCTACCAGATGGGTGCTTTTGGGTTGTTGCAGTTCTCTAATAATGGCCTCGATAGTACGCATGAAGTAGGAGATGGCCGTGAGGGTGTAACCGGTAATCCTAACGATAGAGGTAAATTCAAAGTGCCTTCGCTGCGCAATGTAGAATATTCATTCCCCTACATGCACGATGGAAGATTTCAAACCCTTGTTGAGGTCGTTGAATTTTACAACATGGGCGGTCATCCTTCGCCGACTCTCGATCCAAACATGAAGGCTGCTGGGGTAGGTCGAAATTGGTCCGAGGCTCAGAAGCAAGGTTTGATTGACTTTATGAAAACCTTAAGCGATCCTCAGTTTTTGGAGGATACCGCTTTTACCTCGCCTTGGTAATGGAGGAATTGGCCCGCTTTAATACTTTTCTAGAGATGCTCGATCCGATGCGCGGAGGTTACCGATGCGTACTCTATGACAAAGCGTTGGTAGATACTTTTCCAAAAAAGAGTAAGACACGGATCATCCTGGACATCGACGACGGCAATATCCAAGTACAAGCTGGTATTCAAAGCTTTGGAGGTGGGAAGTACTTCTCAATGATTGGTAAGACAAAGCTTAACGGACATACCTATGAACAAGGCCAGGCGATTTCAGTCATCATTTATTTGGATCCTAATCCCTTGGGTGTGGAAATCCCCGAAGTCGTAGAGGTACTCCTCGAGCAAGACGATGTCATTAAGCGCGTTTGGGATAAACTCACCGACGGAAGAAAACGTACCATCTGCCACACCGTTCACCGTATCAAAAACATCGACAAGCAAGTGGAAAAGTGCTTGAATTTCTTTGAGGAGGAGCGAGAGAAATTGGCCGACCGCGGCAAGTGGTAGAAATTTTGGCACGGCCTTTGGAATAAACACCTTGAGGTTCCGTACCTTCCTTACACCTTAAAAAGTATTGTTATGAAAGCAAGAGGATTACTTATCGCCCTAGCCGCTTCAGGTTTGATGTTGTCAAGCTGTGGTTCAAAAACAAAAGCGCCGAAAGGCGAAACTGAACTAGTATTGCCGTGTTCTGAATTCAAGAGCGACCGCAAGACCTTCCGTGTTTACAGCTTTGGTGAGAGTATGGATATGAACGTGGCCAAAAAGAAAGCCATGAGCAATGCCAAAACTGACCTTGCGGGTATGATTAGCACCACGATGAAGGTTGTTGGTGACAACTACGTGAAGAGCATGGAGGTCAACAATGTAGAGGAGGTATTGGAGCGTTTTGAAGAAAATGCTCGCACAGTGATTGACCAAGAGTTAAGTGGTGTACTCGTAGTGTGTGACCGCCTAATGAAGGTGGAGAAAACGGATAAGTTCAAGTACTACATTGCCATTGAGCTCGACGGGGATAAAATTGTAAAGAATTATTACAAGGCACTCTCTAAAAACGAGAAGATCATGGTGGATTACAACTACGAAAAGTTCAAAGAAACTTTTGAGAAAGAAATGGCGAATCAGCGATAAGCGCTTACGATTCGGTTAACTATAGCATCCCAAGTGAAGTTTGTAAACGGCACTTGGGATTTTTTATGTCCTTTTAACCCGGTTTCTATCGCCTCGATGAAAGCTTCCTTGTTCTCAATAGGGACCAATTCCGCCACAGGTTCTAAGGTCTCACTCATATCAGCCGCTTTATTCGCAACAACGGCCATCCCTCTCGCTGCGCCCTCCCAACCGACCAGGCTGTAGGTTTCAAAAAGTGAAGGAATGACTAAGCAATGGTGCTCGTCCATCAAACGGATGATGTCGTCGGTATTAGTGTAGGGCAAAAATGTAACGGTCGGTCCTGCAGTAGCAACACATGCCTGGTAGTAGTCCTGTTGATTCACGTTGGCATCACCTACGACCGTCAGGGGCCAGTTGCGTTCACTCGCCCATTCGATAATGGTTTTTTGATTCTTCAGGTATTCCAGTCGACCCACCATAAGAAGTCCGGCTCGAACTTCCTGCTTATTGGTCGATTGAAGAAAATCCTCGTTAATCCCCAAGGGAATCAGCTGGTGTTGATCGCGTAGTCCTTTCCCTCCTAAGCCGCTCCAAGCAGCAATACGCTCGTATTCGCTCATGGATGAAGTGATGACCCGATCGCTTAGAGCGAGCAAGCGCTTCATACTGCGGCGTTGTCCTGCAAAGAGGTAGCCGATACTTGGCATACGGTCGCTACCGTTTAACCCACGTAAAATGGTCTTTAGCCACTCCATGCCATGTCCACCCAAGAGTGCATAAGCCAATGGAGCACGCTTTTTATCTGCAAGGCTGTAGTCCACAAAAATGGTACTTAGGACTTTTCTGCCCTTGAACGATTTGAAATAGGGCAATAGATCTGCCGGCCTTCCGAGGTTAAAACCATGGATAAGTTCTACTTCTTTCGGTAGAGGTTGTCCTGTGAGAACAATATGTACTTCATGCCCTAGCGCTCTCAGTCCATCTGCCGTACGTTCGACCTGAACGGTATCACCGCCAGGTTGCTTGTACAGCGTAGCTCTTGAGATGAGGGCAACGTTCATTTATACGTTCATGTTGAATTCGTCCAGTACGTCCATGACTTCTTCGACATCTGCTTCGTCTGAAAACGTCAATGGTTTATTGGGTAACGAAGTATCTACGGACCAATTGCCTTCTCCGAGCAATTCATTCAAATCTCCTTGGACTTTGGCGATACATCCGCCGCAATTGATTTTAGTATCTATGGTCATTATTTCAGGGGTTTTATATGCATTCTTAAGCTGTTCATCACAACACCAATACTGCTTATGCTCATGGCAATACTTGCGATCATCGGGGTCAATTTAATGCCAAATGTAGGGTAGAGCAAGCCAGCCGCTAAAGGAATGGCGACAACATTGTAGCCAAAGGCCCAAATGAGGTTACCTCGTAAGGTTTGTCTGAACTGTGCAGCCAAAGCGAAGTACCGTTTCAACCCAAGTACACCATCGCGCATCAGTACAACATCAGCACTCTGCTGCGCGGCCGCGGTAGCGGCCGCGAAACTCAGGCCTACATCCGCGGCGCTCAGCGCCGCGGTATCATTAATACCATCGCCTATCATCAAAACGGTACCCTTGCTTCTAAAGGCTTGTACTTTTTCGACTTTTTCTATGGGCATCATTTCACCAAAGCTCTCTTGTAATCCCAGTTTTTGTCCTAGTGCTTCAACCACCGGGGTTTTATCCCCGGAGAGCAATACATTGTAGATGCCGAGTGTATTTGTATGCTGTATAATATCAACTGCACCTGTTGCCAATACATCATCAAACAATACCGTAATCAGGACATTAGTTTCATCAAAGAGTACTGCGGTGGTTTTCTCAGTAGCGACTTTTTGACCGGTGATTTCTTCACACCATGATGGCGAACCTAAGTGGTATACATTGCCGTCTATTTTCCCTTGGATTCCTTTACCGGGCAAGGCTTTTAATCTTCTCACTTTCGGCAATCCTCCTTGAAAACCGAAGTGTTGTTTCATGCCTTCGTTCAATGGATGTGACCCGCCTTGGTTCAGGGCGATAAGTGTATTTTTAAAATTGGCCACATCCCCAGAAATGGCAACAACTGTGGGCTTGCCTATAGTTAAAGTACCTGTTTTGTCCCATAAAATGTGGTCTACCTTATGGGCCAATTCCAATGCACTCGCATTGCGAACGAGCATTCCTTTTCTCGCTGCTTTACCAGTGGCTGCTACAATAGCTAGAGGAGTCGCAAGTCCAAGGGCACAAGGACAGGCAATAACCAGCACATTGATGGCAAATACTATACTCAATGGCTCTCCTATCAGAGCCCAGGCTATCCCTACAATAACACTCAATATCAAAATACTTGGCACGAAAATCTTCGAAATGCGATCGGTTAATTTCTCAATGGAAGTTTCTTGTTCTTGCGCCTGGAGAACAGCTTCAATGATGCCGCCTAGGGCAGAGGCCTTCCCCGTATTTACTACTTTAATAAGCAATAAACCTTCTCCGTTGACAGTGCCTGCCCAAACCTCTGCCCCGGCGGTTTTAGCGACTGCCAATGGCTCACCAGTGAAGGTGCTTTCGTCGATGCTGGAGGTTCCTTCAACAACAATACCATCCACTGGGATTTGCTCCCCTGGTTTCACTTGGACCACTTCATCTATTTCAAGTGTACTAACATCAACTTTAAGGGTAAGTCCATCGACCATCTTAGTTGCTACCTTGGGCTGAAGTGCTAGAAGACTTTCTACGGCCTTGCTGTTCTGCAATTTTCCCCGTTGTTCGAAGTATTTACCAATAAGTATGAAGGCAATGATGAGTCCGGCACTTTCGAAATAGATCTCATGATTACCGCTCAAGAGATTGAACAAGGAATACCCAAAGGCGACAATACTGCCCAAACTCACCAGGGTGTCCATATTGGTCGCGCCCATCTTAGCGAGTGCAAAGGCTTTTGTATGAATTTTTCGGCCAAAATAACCACTGAGGACTACTGCTAATAATCCTTGAAGAGCGATCATAGGACTTTCTGTAGAATGGCTCATCCCTAAATAGAGCAATGGACCCGCGAACAGCACGGCTAGTAGAAGCTCTAACGCTTGTCTGCGCAATGCTTTTCGTTGCCTATCGAACTGTATTTCCATGCCTACTTTTTCGCTCTCAAGCTGGTACCCGGCTTTGGCGAGGTTTGCTTTAAAAGCGGGTAAGTCCAAGAGTTCTTGGTCGACCGTGGCTTTGAAGCTATGGCTGGCATAGCGAACCACAACATTTTCGAGACCTGGAGTGCCTTCAGCAATGGATGCTGCACTGTGCGCGCATCCTGCACAGGTCATTCCCGTTAATGTCCAATTCACTTCCATTTTTGCCATCGATCAAAGGTAGTAAATGTAAGGACCTGCGTATCTTAGGAGCACTAAGAAGTACCCGTATGAACCCACTAATAGATTTCCCTCAGACTCCTTTTGGAAGTTTGGCTTTTGATACCATTGAGCCTGCACATTTTATGCCTGCTGCAGCGCACTGGATGAACGTTGCGCGAGAACGCATTTCGGCCATTACCTCAAATACCGAAGCGCCGACGTTCAGAAATACGTTGGTTCCTTTAGAGTTCGCCTCTAAAGAGCTTGGTGTGGTGAGCAGTTGCTTCTTTAACCTGAATAGCGCTGAAACCAACGAGGACATTCAATCGATTGCCCGAGAATTGAGTCCAAAATTGACGTTGTTTAACAACGAGACCTTGCTCAATGAAGCCTTGTTTTTACGTATTAAAACGGTTTGGGAGAATCGAGAGGAGGAGCAATTGGATGCAGAAAGTGCACGATTACTCAAAGAGACCTATGAGGGTTTTGTGCGCAATGGAGCCTTGCTCAAAGGGCAGGAGCGTGAATCACTGAAGTCGATTAGTGAAAAATTGAGTAAGCTGTCGCTGTCCTTTGGCGAAAATGTTTTGAAAGAAACTCAGGCCTTTGAACTTCATGTAGCAGATGCCGAAGAGTTGGCAGGATTGCCAGAAGCTACCATTGCGAGCGCTGCTTCCTTGGCCAAGGAGAAGGGTAAGCAGGGTTATGTATTTGGTCTAGACATGCCTACCTACATCAGCATCATGAAGTACGCCGACAATGCTGCGCTTCGTGAAAAAATGTACCGCGCATATGGAACTAGAGCTGCCAAGGACAACGAGTACAACAATGAACAAAACATCCAAGAATTAGTAAATACACGTTTAGCAAAAGCCCAGTTGCTTGGCTTTGATTCTCATGCCGCGCTTACCTTGAGCAAACGCATGGCGAAAACTCCAGAGACGGT
>JACESW010000004.1 GCA_013911625.1 Cryomorphaceae bacterium
CGGTATACTTGGATTCTAACGTGGTACCAGCAGGTGCACAGCGTCCAGCATTCTTGTTCTACTCAATCTCTGGTTCGTACAACTACATCTATTTAGATAGTGTTGAAGTTGAAGCATTGCCAGCGTGTGTTGCTTACAACTTTGCTGAGAGCAACGTCACTGATTCGTCAGCTGATCTTTCTTGGAGCTTTACAGGTAACAATTCATTCAACTTAGAGTACGGTCCAACAGGATTCATCCAAGGTACAGGTACCGGTGCTCAAGCAGGTACTACTGTATCTTCAGTTTCTGCGCCTTACTCATTGACTGGTTTGAACCCGAACACTACTTACGATTACTACGTAGAAAATGCGTGTAACCCAGGTACGTGGTACGGTCCATTCACGTTCACAACAGAATGTACTGGTCCATTGGCTGCAGGTACTTACACAGTAGGTGCTACGGGTGACTTCGCAACTCTAGATAGCGTTATGAGCACATTGAATGTGTGTGGTATCGGCGGTGCTGTTACCTTCGAATTCCAAGCAGGTTCATTCATTGCTTCATCTGCCATTGGCGAAATCAACGGTTCTTCGGCAACAAACACAATTACCTTCAAAGGTGGTTCTGCTGCTGATACAATTACCGCTGGTGGTGACGCTGCATTCGTTCTAGAAGGAGCTAAGCACATGGTGTTCGAAGATCTTTACATCTATGCACCAGGTAGCAAAGGTTTCCGTTTGAATGGAACTGAAGATGTTACTATTGATGGTAACACTATTGAAATTGGTGCGACTACTTCTTCATTAGCTAACGGTATCGTTGCTTCTGCAAGTAGCACATCTATTTACTCTACGACTTCTGGTGAGAAAGACTTGACGATCACTGACAACCATGTAGATGGCGGTTACTTCGCGATTCGTCTATACGGTTCTTCGGCTGGTCGTAACGAAAATGTAGATATCTCAGGTAACACTGTAATGAATACTTACTACTACGGTATTTACGTATACTACGGTACAGATGTAACCATTTCAGACAACCACTTGAGTGGCTTCGGTTCGAACTTTGCTTACGGTATCTACCCATACCAGGTAGACGGTGCAGTAATTTCATTGAACCACGTGAGTGACTGTTACTATGGTGTTTACGCATACTACTTGTCATCTACATCTGCAGCAACGCAGTCTTCTGAAATCTCAAACAACATGTTTGATGCAGGATACTACGGATTGTCTGTATTGTACGGTGATAGTGTAGGTGTATACCATAACACTGCACGCGGTGGATACGCTGGTGTACGTGATTACTACAACGGTACTTCTGTAAACTTCCGCAACAACATCTTCGTGGGTGGTACGTACGCATTGTACAACTACAACACGAACGCGTTCGGTGATTACAACTTGTACCACAGTACAGGTACTTACTTAGGTTACAGCTACGTGAGTAGCCCTTACACATTGACGTACATTGATTCATTGGGTCAGCTACAAGCTTTAGACTCTACGATGCACATGAGCTCTGTTGAAGGTGATCCAATCTTCGCAGGTGCTACTGACTTGCACGTATTCGGTCCATTGGCTAACGACGCTGGTGATAACACAGTAGGTATCACAGTAGATATCGATGGTGATACTCGTCCAATGTCTGGTTCAACTGTAGTTGATATGGGTGCTGATGAGTACGACGTAATCGGTGACGATGCTTCATTGACTATGTTGGTTAGCCCAACTAGCGGTGTGTGTGGTGACGATAGCCTCATGGTAAGTGTCGAGATCGGTAACTTCGGTCAAAACACATTGACGTCGTTAACAGTTAGTGCAGACGTACTAGGTCAAACATTATCTGCTACGCCAACAGGTTTGTCTATTCCATTCGGTGGTAAAGACACTATCATGTTAGGATATGTAAGCAACTACGTTGGTGGTCCAATGTCAGTTGTAGCTTATACGCAGTTGACTAACGACGGTCGTCCAAACAACGATACATTGAGTACTTCTGTGGATATCGCTGATGCTCAGCAAGTATCTCCAGTATACCCAGACTTCGTTTGTGCTGGTGACGATGTTGATCTAAGCGTAACTATCCCTACAATGGGTAAAGTAATGTGGGCTTCAGGTTCTGATACAATCGCTATTGTTGATGCTGATTCTACAATTACTATCCCAGGTTTGACGATGGATACAACAATCACTGTAAGTGCAGTTAACTACACTGATAGTGTTGGTCAGAAAACTCCAGGTTCTGGTTACAGCTACACAGGTGCATACGGTTTGAGCTTCACTTCTTCTAGTGCAATGACTCTTGACAGTGTTACATTGTTCCCTTCAGGAGCTGGTAACTCAACAATTGTTATTGAAGATGCATCAACAGGTGCACAGCTTTACAGCATCACAGTATCTACGACAGCAACCGGCTACAGCCCAGAGCAAGTGTTCTTAGGAGCGTCTCTAGGTACTGGTTCGTACAAAATCTGGTTGAACGGTACGACTACAGGTGGTCTTTATGACAACTTGAGTGCGACTTACCCATACTATTCAACTGATAGTAACGTAGTTATTACAGGTGATAGAAACGGTGGTAGCTCTTGGTACGAGTACTTCTACGACTGGAAAGTTACTATGGGCGGTTGTGATCGTGAAGATTCTACATTCACTGTAGCAATTCACCCAGATCCAGTAGCAATGATTTCTGTAGATACAGCTAACGCAACTATTTCGGCAACGGATTGGACTGCAAGCTGGAGTACTTCGGGAACTATGGATGCTGATAGCATTTCTGTTGAGTTCTCTAACGGTACTACATCTACTGATACTGCTGGTACAGTAACCTTCACTGCGAACAACGCTGGTGAAACTGTAACTGTTATCGCTTACGGTCCATGTTCTTCAGATACTGCGACATTCACATTTGATGTGAACCAGATCAGCGTAGACGAAGACTTCATGAACGGAAGCTTGAGCATCTACCCGAACCCAACACGTGGATTGTTTAACGTTGAGTTTGCCACTGAGCAATCGAAAGACGTTGAAATCTCCATCGTGAACATGGTCGGTCAGGTGATTTCTACAGATGTTGTAGAAGTGAACGGCGTATACAACAACCAGTTCGACCTCAGTAATGAGTCGGCGGGTGTATACTTCATCACATTTACAACGGATGAAGGAACGCTAACAGAGCGCATTACTGTCGAGTAATCTCGAAAGTTTGATATAATTTGAACCCCGGCCATTGGCCGGGGTTTTTTAATTATGGAATACAGCAAAGGAGATAAAGTACGTTTTAAAGATGCGGCAGGATCTGCAGTAGTCACTAGGGTAGAAGGTGCCATCGTATATGTGGAGGATTCGTTTGGATTTGAGCATGGTTACGAGGCGCATGAATTGTTGCCGTACCAAACCATGGAAGTAGGTCATATTCCGGTAAAAGACGAGAAGCGGCGTATGGTACAGCCTGCTGCTCAACAAGTGGATCGGTTAATTATTGATCTGCACAGTCACGAGTTAATAGAGAGTACATCCGGCTGGACGAAGTATGAAATTCTGAACCATCAGTTGGACAAGGCACGTCAAACCGTCAATGAGGCGAAAAGAAGAAAGGTAGCAAAGGTTCTTATCATTCACGGTAAGGGCTCGGGTAGACTCAAGGACGAGGTTCACCATATGTTATCTAGAATGGTTGGATTGGATTATTACTTCGCAGATTTTGCAGATGGAGGATATGGTGCCACTGAGGTGCAGATTTTAGTTTCCAAGCACTAACTTTGCGGTCCGATCTTTGAAATTATTGGTGAATTGTATTTTCCGTGCCTTATCGCTTCTATTAGAAGAGGAAAGTCTGGACAGTATAGGATAGCGTGCTTCCTAACGGGAAGGCCTTGCTAGCGCAAGGACAGCTAGTGCAACAGAGAGTAGACCGCCTTCGGGTAAGGGTGAAAGGGTGGAGTAAGAGCCCACCGCACTTCAGGTGACTGAAGTGGCTTGGTAAACCTCACGCGCTGAAATGTCATGTATATCGTGTTCCATTGGACTCGGCGATCCGTCGGGAGCTTGCTGCACGAGGGGTAGGCAGATAGATCCTAATCGTGAGATTAGGGCTAGATAAATGATAAGGGCCCGTAAGGGTACAGAATCCGGCTTACAGCGGAAGGTGTTCACCAGTAATTTTGAAGATCTTTAAAACAAAGAACCTTTTGGCAAAAAGAAGATTTACAATGACCCCTAAATTCTTGCAAGGATACTTGCAAGTGTTTCGCGACAAAGGGTTGAAAGAAGGTATTAAAGCCGTGGGTCTACCTGTAGCAATAGGTATGTTCATGTTCTTTCTAATCAAGGGTGTGGTGCTCTACATTCTTCTACCGTACTTGATTGCAAAAGGTGTATTCAATGGATAAACTCCTTTTAGCTACATTGCAGTAGTGAAGGAGATTTTCCAAAATAATCGATTCCGTTTTTTAGCGTTCGTCCTACTTCTAGGAAACGCATTCCTGTTACCTATCACCGCAGACGAGGCGTATTATTTCAGTTGGTCTCGAGATCTGTCTTTGGGCTACTACGACCACCCGCCCCTGGTCGCCTGGATGATGAGTGCGGTTTCATCAGAATATTTACGTACGCCATTTTTGTTGCTGGTCTTAGCATTTGTTTTTCTTGGCAAGGAACGTTCTATAGGCAAGTTCATCTTTATTCCAGGAGTTCACTTATTCTTAGGAGGCGCATTACCAGATACGCTAATGATAATTGCTGGTTTTATGGTGCTGCATTCGTTTAGGAGGTGGGCCAATTCTAGAAATATAGTAAATGCCATAATTTTAGGTGTGTGCATAGCAGCCTTGGGTTATTCCAAGTTCCATGGAATCTTATTGATCTTCTCACTGGCTGTGGGCTATTGGCACCTTCGAAAAGAATGGACCCTATACCTTGCTATCGCTATCGCGTTTATTCTTTTGATGCCATACTTGTGGTGGCAAATGGAAATGGACTGGGTGACCTTCAGGTATCATTTTAGCGGAAGGTTTGGTTCGTCCAGTTTCTCTTCATTACTTGAGTATCTGGCGTTTGGAGCCCTGCTGTGGTGGCCCTTGATATTGTTCTTTAGACCATTGCCGATTTGGGGTAAAGCGCTCATAATAAGCGCCATATTACTCTTTGGTTGGGGGGCTTATAACGGCAGTGCCGAGGTACACTGGCTGCTCATTTTTATGTGGATAATTCCAGCCCTTGAGCTGCCAGATTCGAAGCGTACAAGAAATGTTGCCTATCTAATTACGATACTTCATGCCTTGGTATGGGTTCCTGCAGTTCGAGACCGGTTGTCTTTGAACGAGCATTTTAGGGACGACGTTCGCGAAATTTACTCGAAGGAAAATGTAGTATTCCTTGATGCCTATCAGGATGCAGCCACCTATGAATTGGCCACAGGAAAAGAGAGCTACAGTCTATCACATCCTGGCATTCGAAAGAGCCAATACAACCTTCAACCTTTTCCATACGATGGGGAAGAGGTCGTAGTTTACAACAGGATAGGTATGGGCGAGCTATACTTTGAAGGTCCGTTCTACTCTGTGCGAGAGACACTCTACGATCTGTCCGGGCTTCATTATGAATGGAAGGGGTGGTCGCTCCGCTTTGACGCTTCTGAAATACCGCAGGGATACTATTGGATACTTTACACCTATGTTAATGGAATTGAGCAGCGTAGAGATCGATTGTGCCCCGGTGATGAAATTCCCAATGTGGCGTTTACGGCGGGCACCGATCAGTTCTTGACGCTTGAAAAGAATTGGCTGCCTTCGGGACTTTGGATTCCATTGCCATAAAAAAATCCCTTGCAGCTAGGCCACAAGGGATTGTTCTAATCGTCAGTTTTAACTTAATGTCCTAATGCTGCTAGATATCTCTCGCTCTCTAGGGCAGCCATACAGCCTGTTCCTGCAGCAGTCACTGCTTGACGGTAGATTTTATCCTGAGCATCTCCACTACAGAATACTCCTGGGAAATTAGTAGCTGTTGAATCTGGCTTGGTGATGATGTAGCCTGTGTCGTCCATATCAATTTGGCCTTTGAAGATGTCTGTATTTGGTTTGTGGCCAATAGCAACGAAGAAACCTGTAGCAGGAATCTCTATTTCCTCACCCGTTTGATTGTTCTTTGCCTTTACCGCGGTTAAACCTTTGTCATCGCCTAAAAGGTCAACAGTCTCAGTATTCCAAAGCACTTCTATATTATCTGTAGCTAGTACTCTGTTTTGCATTGCTTTTGAAGCGCGCATCTGATCACGTCGAACAAGCATAGTAACCTTTGGACAAAGCTTTGCGAGGTAAGTGGCCTCCTCAGCGGCGGTATCTCCTGCACCTACTACAACAACCTCTTGTCCTTTGTAAAAGAAGCCATCACAAACAGCACAAGCGCTAACGCCAAAGCCCATGAATTTTTCTTCAGCTGGCAACCCCAGGTATTTCGCAGATGCACCTGTAGAAATAATTACTGTACGTGCTTGAATCTGAGTACTTTCATCAATGGTCAATGTGTGGTAACCGCCTTCTTCAGTGTTGAGCTCTGCCTTGGTAACTAGACCAAAGCGTACTTCTGTACCAAAACGCTCCGCTTGATTTTTTAAATCTTCCATCATGGCATTGCCATCGACACCTTGAGGATATCCCGGGAAATTGTCTACTTCAGTAGTTGTGGTAAGCTGGCCTCCAGGTTGAAGACCCATATACATGAGGGGTTTCAAATCTGCGCGCGCTGCGTATATTGCGGCCGTATAACCCGCCGGACCTGAACCTATAATGATGCAATCGTGTTGTTCCATAGTAACCTTGAATTTGGAAAGTCAAATTTAGTTTGAATTGGTCCAAAAATCTATTTCTCAAAGCTATCTCCAAATAGGTTTTGTTAATGAGTTATAAACCATTTATGAAAAAATCAATTTGGGTACTTCTAGCCGCCTTTGTTGCTAGTTGTACCCCTACCAAAATTGTCGTTCCCTTGGAAGAAGGACAGGTTCAAGTTGGCGCCACGCTAGGTCGCCCAAAAATCAATTCAGGAAGTTTACCGCTTTTAGGAATTTATGCGGCAAAAGGTGTGAGCGAGAGTACCACCGCCTATGGCGCGGCACAACTAAGTTCAGCACTTTTTGGAGCCATACAACTTGATGGAGGTGTGGTTAAAAGCCTTCGACCTTCTCAGGGCTTTACTCCAGGATTCAGTTACAGCTATGGTGGTAATGTTTTTGTCAGTGCCAGAGATTATGCAGTTCGCGTATACCCTGAAGCAGGGGTAAATATGTTTTGGCAGAAGGGTCCTCATATTTTACATGTAAGTGCCAACAGTTGGGTAGATCCGACTTGGTTTCTTGCTGAATATGGAAGGGGGCAAATACAGGCACCTTCATTCGGTGCTGGGTACAGACTTCGTTACAAATGGCTCGAAGTACAAGCAGAATACAAAATTGTTAATCCAACCCGAGAAATTCATGTGCCTCAAGCATATGTTCCGTCAACCTTAGGGCTAGGTGGTAGAGGATTTTACTGGGGCGCAGCCATAAACTTTTAGAATATGAAGCAGATGTTATATATCATTTCACTGTGCTTAGGAATTGCCTCTTGCGCAGATATAGGTTCAGCTATGTTCTTCGGTGGTAGCGGAGAGTATAATTTTTCCAATGCCGATTTAGACACAGCCTATCATATAGATGAAGAGAAAATTCACCTGTTCACTGTTCCTTCTGAAGACGATACTATTCATGGTCTGTTTTTAGGCGATTTTTCACAGATTGAAAACGACACTATCATCGTCTACTTGCACGGTAATGGACCTTCTATGGATGGTTTCTGGTCGACAGTAGCTGTGTTAGCCAACATCGGTGAGCAGCATCGTTATGGCGTGGTAATGTATGATTATCGAGGTTTTGGAAAAAGTACTGGTGCTACTCAAAATGCTGCTACGATGGCCGCGGATTATGATGCAGTACTATTATGGCTTGAGGATCGAGGTTTAACCTCTGATCGAATGGTTGTATTTGCAAATTCATTGGGTTCTTTACCTGCAGGCCCAGCAGCAGCTGGCGGTTCACGTATTACGGTTGAAAAACTGGTCATGGAAGTACCTCAAAGTTCTGCGGATGTAATTATGCAAAATGCCACTGGATTGAGTTTACCTTCTTCAATGATTACGGAATACAACTTTAACCTTGGTCAAGACATGGAGGATTACCCTGGTGAACTCCTTTGGATGCATGCAGAAGAGGACGATGTCGCACCGGTTGAAACAGCTCGTAGTGCTATGCGTAGGCATGAAGGTACTTACTACAGAGAAGAGGTTTACCCTAATGTCGGCCACGGTTTACGTTGGGACATCGGTAACGAAGAATGGACGCGTGTAATCCATGAATTCATTCTAAATTAATCCCTTGGTATTCGGGATGTAGCTCAGGTGGTAGAGTACACGTCTGGGGGGCGTGAGGTCGCAAGTTCAAGTCTTGTCATCCCGACTCAATTTTTGAAAGGACTGCTAAGTTTAGCAGTCCTTTTGCTTTGAAACATCTCATAAATGAATCATTTTAGTTTCGATTTTTCATCTTGAGTCATTAAATCCAATAAAAACGGCGTTTAATGAGATAACAATCAGATTGCGTTCTTTCTCTGAACCTGCATCTTCGAGGTATCAAACACATGATGAAATGAGAACTTTTCTACTAACCTTATTACTACTTGTTTTTGGAGTTGCTCAAGGGCAACAACTCGAATTAAAAGGGACTAATTTTGGGTCAGTGACCTCAGCGATGTATAAAGAAGCTAAGCTGAAGGTTGCAGTATCTCCGCAGGAATTTCATGATTTGACACTCGCTTATCCAGAACTTAAAATCTTTTTCGCAAATCGAATGGATTATCAAGACTGTATGCTCGGATATGGAAGTGTTGTTCGTTGGGAATTGACCGAAGAAGAAAAAAGAAACTTACGCAATTTCGTGAAGCGAAATGGTGGTAAGATGCCCAAGTATAGACCGACTAAGGCAGTTACTCCCTTACCAACTTTACCAGTTGAAGAAAGTGAAGAAAGAAACACCGAAGTGGAGATAGAAGAACAAGGACCTACAGTCATTATTGAGGATATCGAATCTGTTGCACCTACCAATAATAGTCCGGTAAGAGAGATCGAAACGGTAGAGGAGTTGCCTCAACCATTGAATACAAGATCCTCTAGAGAAGTAATGGTTACTCCGCCTATGAAGTATGAAGCTGGCAGACTTATAATGAATCAGGAGGGTTTACCGTTCCGTGAAGCAAAGGCGCTTTCTAGAGTAAGTGATTCTGACGCGTTACGTCATTTTCGCAAGGCTGGTAGATTACGTGTTTGGAATTTTCTTTGGGGTTATACGGCGGCTCTAATGTTTTCCACGGCTATTGACTATGAAGAACCAGTCCCTGCTTTAATAGGTGCTGGAATATCAGGTATAGTCGTATACCGTGAAAAGCTTCGTAATGAATCCATTGAAGAAGCTGTCTTTGAATATAATTCTGTTTTACCTGGTTATAAGTAGAGTGTTAACTAGGGTTAAGCAATGGCCAGCCGAGTCTTTCGGCTGGCTTTTTATTTTCTTGTATGTCGTAAATATTGAGTAATATGGTTTAAAATCTAAACGTATGAAAAGATTCCTTTCCTTACTATCTATTGTAGTCGTGTTATCCAGCTGCACCAAAGATCCGGATTGCGAAGTTGTTGGTAGATGGCAGATTGACGGTTTTGATAATACTCTTTATGAATTCACGGATTCTTTACGGTACACCATTTACAGCACTACACCAAATACCTTTGGAACCATTGCGGATGCTATACCAAATCCAAAAACATGGAGGATGGATGGCGATACCCTCGAGGTAGATTTGAATTTCGGGAATTACCTGAGAGCCTATCCAATTTTTGACTGTGATTGCAATGTTATGGACTTAATTAGCTCTATGGGTACAACTACACTTCATAAGGAAGGATATGATATCAGTACTTGCCGATAATTAATCGTATTGAAAAACACTTAACACTCACAAATGATCAGCTCTAATCTTCTTTGGTTTGTCTTAATTGGTTTCACAATTGTTGGAATTCTGTTGGGTAGACTTACCTCAACAAAATCAGTAGATGACTTTGCATTGGGTGGCCGTAACATGGGCTTTTTCCCGTCGCTAATGACCTTGAGTGGGACATTTGTCAGCGCGGTAACGCTGATGGTCTACACATCGTTTGTTTACATCTATGGGATTAGTGCAGCATGGATATTCGTGGGCTATACACTTGGTTTTCTGTTCTTTATACCATTTGCATTAAAGCTGTATAGACTTTCTTTAGAACACCAATTCTTTACATTAACCGACTACTTCGTTTTCCGTTACGGTCGTAAGACAGCGCGTTGGGTTATCGGGGTCATCTTTGTTTGGTATGTGGGTTTATTATCTACTCAATTACTAGTTGGATCAAATCTTTTGAATGAATTAGGAGGCGTGCCGGTGACCTTAGCTAAACTAGGTATGTTGATTACCGTGCTGACTTACTTGCTAGTAGGAGGTTTTGGTTCTGTAGTGAAGACAGACATCTTCCAGTTCTTGGTGATATTCTTAGTGCTTATCCTCGTTACTCTTACTATCAATGAGGGAGGAGATGTTCCTGAAGAAATGTACCAGCCCTTCAACGCTGGGGCAGTGAACATCATTGCTTTTTTGCTCTTGGGTATTCTGACACCTTTTGCGACGCAGGACTACTGGCAGAAAGTATTCGCCATGAAGAATGAAGTTGTGGTAAAGCAAAGTTTCCGAGTAGGAGCGGGGATTAATATTTTATTGACTTTTGCCCTCACGTATGTTGGGCTTATCGCTCGCAGTTCTTTCCCAATCTCTGGTGCAGTGGCCAACGAACACGCCGAGATGATGGTCTTAAGGACTTTTACTGAACTGGTTCCACCTGAATTCCAGGTGGCTGTTTTGATCGCCTTTTTTGCGGCTATATTGTCAACTTCTGATACTTATTTGTTCTTGTTGAGTTTGAATGTGACGAACGATCTTTTCCCTAAGAAAGATGAAGATGCCGCCTCGGGCATTGGTCGTATTCGCAAAGCATTGGTAGCTGTTGGAATACTGGCACTATTGATTGCGCTTTTCTTCGAGAGGATAGAGGACATCGTGGTCACCTTCAAAGCACTTGGTATAGGAATAGCGCCAGTAATATTCTATGACTGGGCTGGAAAGCATCACCGACAGAGTGTGGTGCGCTCATTGGTTATTATGACCATTGTGAGTCTATCAGTAAGTGTCTATATGATGGAAACCGCTGGAAAGATCAATCCAGCAATCGCATTTGTGAGTATTGGTACTTCGGCAATAGTCTATAGGATTTCCTACGCATTTAGAAAGTTTGATAAAAAATAATGCCCCGCGAAAGCGAGGCAGTGTCATTAGTTGAAGAGCTCTTCTACTGAATCGTTTGAAGCATCTTCGTCGTAGGGCAGCTGAGGAAATCCCTCAATGACTGCCGCTGGCTTTTGCCTTGGTTTTTTAGTGATATACATAGGTTCTTGGTTTTTAGTTACGTAAACCTACCCAAAAATCAAGCCGAATCCGTGTCTATATTGAGACTTTAAGGAATAATGCTAGTTTTCGCTTTCTAGAGCTTTACGATTTTCTCCACCTTAGAAAAACCTTGATCCCCTGTCAATCTAACTACATAAGTGCCTTGGGCCAGACCGTTCATATCAATAAGAAGCTCAGCAGGACCTTCTGGCAACAACCTTCCAGTAAGATCTTGAACAAACTGTCCATTGGTATTGAAGAGCTGTGCTTTAACTAGTTGCTGTACTTCTAAATTGAATTGTACCGTAAGTAAAAGTCCCTCAACAATTGGATTCGGGTAAGCTACACCGCCGTCTGGGTGCAGTGGTACGAGGGTATCTTGACCGAAAACCTGTGCGATATAGGTTCTGTTTTGTTGTGGTCCATCGCCATAGAACCCGGCCATCCATACCTCTGCAGGGATGAGCTCACCATTCGCATCATACATGTTCTGGATCGCAAAGTAGTCGCCCCAACGCTCATAGCTGTCGCTGTGACGGTCTACATACGTCGTACCGGCCTTAAGGTCAATAGGATCAGAGAAGGTAGTGTCGTTACCCAATTGTACTGTACCAACCCCAGGATGCCCCTGTATGGAGGTGTAGTTAAACCCAATGAGGCACTGAATTTGATCGGGATGTGCTCCTGTCCATGCAATATTAGGGTAGCCATAATCTCTATCGCTGTGGTAGAATACTCGAGCGCTCACCTGAGGAGTTTCACCTTGGGCATTCGATATATAACCGTGGTAGATTCCTGCATTGTCGTTATTACCGTGGGTAGTGGTGCTTACAAATTGAATCCAATCGTCCTTTTGAATTGCCCCTAAAACGCGTCCATCGTTTGTCTGAAGGCCCTTTGTAGCATCTGAGGTATCTGTATCCCCTTGTTTGCCATTGGGTGGAACACCGTAGGGTAGGTTGGCAATCAATGCTTTGGTATCAATGGTTGTATCCGCCCCCTCATTGAGCGTAATCAGAAATATTGTGTCGTTCTGAAGATCAAAGTTTCGATTGGATAAGAACTGAAGCTGGTCTGCAATGTTGTCGTGGCCTCGAACTGCATGGAGGTTCCTTGTAAACTTGCCGTCATGACTAATCTGTGTATAGACAGCAGCACCTACATCTTGGCCATTGAAGCCGGCCATTTTATCTAGGTGCCAGATTACTGAGCCGTCAAATCCTACTTGCCAACTTACGCCTGGAATAATCAAATTCGCGGTCACTACCAGTCCCGTCTCACTTAACGAAATGGCCGGGAAATCGGTCCATCTATTGTTGTTGAGTGGGTTCCCATTTAATCGGTATACGTGCCATGGGTCAGAAGGGTCGTTGGTAGAGCTAAAACAGACAATAATCCTACTGTTGGCAGCATCGTTGTCCTTCAGGAACACAAGTACAAATCGGTCCTGGGTAGGATCATAAATCAACTTGGGGTCGTAGTAATTCTCAAAAGCAGTACCACCTGCCATTTGTTGTAGGCTTTTGATGCCAATAGGTCCGGGCATGAGTAACTCTCCACTGTTCAAATCAAGTGCCCAAAAAATGGAGTTAACAGCAGCACATAGAATGCCGTCTTTACTGATGGCCATAGCATTGTCGTTCGGAATTCCCCCTGTGTAGTCGTAAGGGTTTCCTGCAGGTGTTAATCGGTACAATGAGGTGCCGAAACCTTTGACTGGGGTAGGAGTGGTCTGTGTTTTAGCTGCAGATCGTACTTGCGGGAAATTACGGTAGTCTTGCAGTTGTTTCTGCTGTGCAATAAAGCTCTTATATCCATCCCCACCAGGTATAGGGGCACCGGTTGGGTATAGAAATCCAAGGGCTTCGCTGCTACTTTGGGCAGGGTCAATGGTGCCGACAAATTCCACCGTCATTTTCTTCGATACGAACGAAGTGTTTTGGGCGAACAATGGTCCACTAATTACTGCAAGAACAAGCCATAGTTTTTTCATCACACTTGAATTACTCCAGGGTTATATACTTTATGCTCAGGGTTGTTGTTGGCCATCTCCAGGCCGTAGCTTAGCCAATCCCGTGTCTCAGCAGGGTCAATAATGGCATCTACCCACATACGAGCCGCCGCATAATACGGACTCGTTTGCTTTTCATAGCGTTCTTCGATGGATTTTTTTAGGTCTTCCATTTCCGATTCATTCAATTCCTTGCCGCTCTTTTTAATCCTCGCCGCTTCAATCTGCAAGAGTACCTTTGCGGCTTGGGCTCCGCCCATCACCGCAAGTTTTGCATTGGGCCAAGCCAAAATGAGGCGAGGATCGTACGCGGTACCGTTCATGGCGTAATTACCGGCACCATAGCTGTTGCCCACAATCACAGTAAACTTAGGAACTACACTATTGGCTACTGTATTGACCATTTTTGCGCCGTCCTTGATGATGCCGCCATGTTCGCTTTTACTGCCGACCATAAAGCCAGTGACGTCTTGAAGGAAAACTAGAGGAATTTTCTTCTGATTACAATTGGCCACAAAACGAGAGGCTTTATCTGCACTATCGCTGTAAATGACTCCACCAAATTGCATTTCGCCATTTGCATTTTTCGTCACCTTTCTGTTGTTGGCAACAATACCTACTGCCCATCCATCAATACGGGCATAACCACATAGGATGGTCTTGCCGTAGGTCGCTTTATATTCTGTCCAGCTATCCGCATCGACGAGGCATTCAATGATCAATTTTGAATCGAACGGCTTTCCATCGAAAGGAATATGCCCATAAACGTCGTCGCTCGGTCTAGCCGGCGCTTTAGCCTTTACTTTACTGAAACCTGCTGTCGGACGTGCGCCCATTTTATCAACTAAGTCTTTAATGGTGGTCAGTGCTTCTGCATCGTCTTCACATTTGTAATCAGTGACGCCGCTTAAGTCGCAGTGCGTATCAGCACCGCCTAAAGTTTCATTATCAATGTCTTCACCTATAGCAGCCTTTACCAAGTAGCTTCCCGCTAGAAATATGCTGCCGCTGCCCTTTACGATTAAGCTTTCATCGCTCATTATGGGCAAATAAGCCCCTCCGGCTACACAGCTTCCCATGATGGCTGAGATTTGAGGAATATTCATCCCGCTCATGATGGCATTGTTGCGGAATATTCTTCCAAAGTGATCACGGTCCGGAAATATCTCGTCCTGAAGCGGTAAAAAGACGCCTGCGCTATCTACCAGATAGATAATGGGTGTGTGATTCTCTAATGCAATTTGCTGGGCTCTTAGATTCTTTTTGCCCGTGATAGGGAACCAAGCACCGGCTTTAACGGATGCATCATTAGCAACAACGATACATTGTCTGCCCTGGACGTAGGCGAGCACTACGACAACACCTCCCGCAGGGCAGCCTCCATACTCTTCGTACATACCCTCTCCAGCAAATGCACCAATCTCAAGGCAAGGCTTTCCAGCATCGACCAAGAACGAAATGCGTTCCCGTGCTGTCATTTTGCCTGCGTCACGTTGCTTTTGCAGTTTTTTGGCACCGCCTCCTTTTTCAATGATGGCGTGCCTGCGTGCCATTTCGCGTACCAAAAGCTTTAGCTCGTCTTCGTTTTTGTTGAATGCTAGATTCATGGTGGTAGATGGGTTATTTCTGTCTAAGGTTCAATTCTTGAAAGTAGTCCCAAGAACTACGTCCTAAGTTAAAGAACACATCTAAAGCACTCAAGTTGCTTTCAAACCCATTTTTTTCCTGGAAAACTTGCAGGTATTCTGGAAATTGAATCTCTGTATTTTTCTTTGGATGCAAGGCCCTTACGTCGATGCCGGAAATTTCTATCTCAAAAGAGGATGTAGCAATTATCGGAGTATTTAATTCGAGCCAATAAAAGTAGAGTTCAATGGTGCGCATATTTAACTCCCAAAGCGTCTCGTACTCTTGCCCAAACATCTCCTCAATATCTGGAAAAAGAACTTCAAAGAAAGGCGCATTAGAATAGGCCGTCTCTATAGATCTGAGATGATTTTTCACCCAAGGCTCACCGTAAGACACTGGGGTGGAAAGTATCTCCTTTATACTTCTGTCTACCGGGACGCTTAGTATCTGTCTACCGTTTGGACCGGCAATTTCTGTTCTAGACCGGTAGCTCTGCTTTTGAAATGATTCGTGCGCTTCAAGCAGTAATGCATGTCCTTGTACTGCATGTGCTACCCATAAAGCAGGAGGGAAGTATGCAGTAGAGAGGACAGTCGGCATAATTACTTTTTACGTTTTCTCAAGAATTGTACGACTTGGTACAATCCAAGCAATACGATGAAATGCCAGAAATAACTTTGACGTTCGCCCTCTCCATTAACGGTGGTGAAAACACGGTCGGTGCGGATTTTCTCGAACCCTTCACCGTGCTTGTCGTAGCTCATCCAAATAAATACCGGCTTTCCAACAATATGGTCTTCAGGAACATATCCCCATTTTCGAGCGTCTAAACTGTTGTGGCGATTGTCTCCCATCATCCAGTAATAATTCTTCTCAAACGTATAAGTAGTTGCCAATTCTCCGTCTATGAAAGCCTGGCCTTCTTTATTGATTTTTAAGTCATTACCCTCGTATTCGCCAATGATTCTTCGGAAAGAGTTCAGGTTTTTCTCCGTCAGATCTACAGTTTGACCTGCCGCAGGAATGAGTATAGGACCGAAGTTATCCCAGGTATCGTCATAAGGACGCTCCCCGTGACCTGTGTCAGGATTAGGGAATAGAATTTCTTGGGCTTGACCCGCCTCAATCTCCAGGAGACTAGCAGGTTTTGTAGAATCGATGGGACTTCCAGGACGACTAGCAATGACAGGCCACACTTTAACTACATTGGGCAAAGCGAGGATATCGTCGACATGTTGTTCTTGCAAGAACATGATGTAATCCGTCTGTGTGCGTTGGTAGACGTCTTGATCGGTAGGATACCTGCGTTGTTGTTCCGAGGTGAGGTAATTAATATCAAAGTCCTTTTTAAGGCGCTTTTTACTAAAACCTTGCCCGTTGGTTTGTACATAGTACAGGAACTGCGGAAAACTCCTATCGGGAAACTGCATCGCATTTCCATTGACGAAAACCTTGGTATCAATTACCTCTAGGGTATCTCCAGGTGTTCCTACACAACGCTTGACATAATTCTCCTTCTTGTCAACGGGCATGTTGTCCATAGGGTAATTAAAGACTACCGGGTCTCCTACCTTAACAGGAGAAATGGCAGGGAGTCTTAGGTAAGGAATCTGAGGCCAGCTTGCATATGAAGGCACACCGGCGAAAGGTACTTTGTTGTGCACCAAAGGAAGGGAGAGGGGAGTCATTGGCACACGAACTCCGTAATGCATCTTTGATACAAATAGGAAATCACCTACCATCAAACTCTTCTCCATAGAACTTGTAGGGATGGTATATGCCTCAAAAGTGGTTGAGCGAATGACTGTCGCCACTACAATGGCGAAGAAAATGCTGTTTACACCATCGCCTAAGTTTTTCTTGATGTATTGATCGTCTCTGCCCCAGTACTTGAGTTTTTCTTTATAGTTCAGGTAGCCTAAATACGCTCCGAACGAGGCCATGACTGCGGCCGTCTGCCAAGTCTTTCTGAATTTAAATACATGAAGAAGCTCATATATCATGATGATACCCATCACTACACCTACCACAGGAATACAATACAAAAGCACCCAATACGTTGGACGATCAGTGATTTTTACCAGTACGTAGGTGTTGTAAACAGGGATAAAAGCCTCCCAGGCTTTACGCTCAGCGGCAACGTAAAATTTCCAACTGACGGCACCAAACCAAAGGGCTTGGACAAGTGTGAAGATGATAAATTCCATGTGGTGAAATTAGGCTATTCGAATTCGTTAATCTGTTAGTCTTTTGTGAAAGTATTAGAGACCCAGTACATCTCTCATTCCGAAGACACCTGCTTTACCTTGTATCCACTCGGCAGCGATTAATGCCCCCTGGGCAAATCCTTCGCGAGTGTGTGCATGGTGCTCTAAGGACAGCTTGTCTATGCTGCTTTCATACGTTACTGTGTGAGTTCCGCAATACGGATCAATACGGTCGTCGGTAATTTGCAGTGCGCCTTCCTCTTTGGACTGTGACCATTTTTTTAGCTCTGGGTAGGCTTGAATGATGCCCTCTGCTGTAGTGATAGCAGTACCGGATGGTGCATCCTTTTTTCCAGTATGGTGTATTTCATGAACACTCGGTGTATACATCTTATGGTCTTTCATCAGTGCAGACAGCTTTTCATTGATGACGAAGAATAAATTGACACCGAGCGAAAAATTGG
Source organism: Cryomorphaceae bacterium (assembly GCA_013911625.1). The sequence goes on from JACESW010000004.1 coordinate 17,854, forward strand.
AGGCATACAGGAAAGCCGTTTCGTTCTCTTTAGCAGCCTCGTCGGCTTTACTTTTCTGATCAAGCCATCCAGTAGTACCACTAATCACCGGAGTTCCAGTACCTAAAATGCTCGTAATCGTCTTCAAGGCAGCATCAGGTTGCGTGAACTCTATAGCGACATCTGTAGCTTTAACTGCCTCTAAATCAATGGACTCTCCGTTGTTAATGTAGCCTACTTCGTGTCCTCTTTCTTTGGCCATACGTTCAATGGCTTGCCCCATTCTTCCGTAACCTATAATGGATATTTTCATGGCAATGTCAATGTGAGTTTAATGCCAGGGCTTGCAAAAGCTCCTGCATAATAATTCGTTTGGATAATGGCAGGTTGAAGACTGAGATCATCACTGACATCAAAGTCGTAAAGGTGGGCATCAATATTCGCATCTAAGATGCTTAATACATAAACACCGATGATGCCGAAGAAAGCATATTCACGCTGTGTTCTTAGTGCATCCATATAGCCTATGGCCTCCAAAGCAACGCCCTCTGCAGTATTCTGGTAAAATGGAGCGGGCAGTCCACTGAAAAGCGCTGGTTGCGCCGTTTCAAGATCCGTTCTTGTAACTAACGCCGGTTCGTCTATAATGAGCTGCAAAACACTTTTATAGGCTTTGAAGTCCTGGTCAAGGTCATAGTAGTAGTAGCCTGCACCACCAATAGCGCCCCAAACCAACGGAATTTTCCAATACTTCTTATTGTAAAATTGTCCAGCTCCAGGAATGAGTGCAAGGGTAGTGGCTCGCTTGATATTGTGCTTTGCAGCCTCAGTATGCAGGTGTTCTGAATGACCAACAGTGTTCGTATCAGCCTCTTGCGCACTTAGGTTGTAAAAAGCTGATAGTAATAGAGATATGATTAATCTCTTAACCATTTAGTTTAGCTATTATTTCAGCTAATTCTTGATCGGAAGTAAAGTCAATTTGAATTTTACCTTTCCCTTTAGCGCCTTGTGAGATGGCTACTTTGGTACTAAAATATTCAGTCAGCTGACCTTCCAAACGAAGCAGTTCGCTCGGTTTCTCCGGTTTCGGTTGCGTTTCCTCTGGAGACTTGATAGCCTTCACTATGGACTCAACCTTACGAACACTAAGACCTTCTTTCAGAATCTTCTTGTAAACATCTATCTGGTTCTCTTCGGTGGGTAGGTTGAGTAATGCGCGTGCATGACCCATGGTGAAAACGACATTGGTTGTTCCCTCGTTGTTTTCGTCAGCGCTTTCGTTTCGATGTAAATCTCTTAATTCTGCTTGTATCAACGCTGGAAGCTTCAGTAGCCTTAGAAAGTTCGTAATAGTCGAACGCCCTTTTCCAAGTCGCTGAGCCACTTGTTCTTGGTTAAGACCAAGTTCGTCCATCATTCGCTTACACGAGTAGGCCATTTCGATAGGGTCGAGGTCTTCGCGTTGCAGATTCTCAACGATTGCAAGTTCAAGGAGTTGTCTATCGTCTGCTAAACGCACGTACGCTGGAATTTCTCGCAATCCCGCCATTTGCGAAGCACGGAACCTACGTTCACCCGAAATAAGTTCAAACTTCATCCCATTCTTACGAACCGTAATGGGTTGAATGATGCCAACTTCTGAGATACTTTGAGCAAGCTCTACAAGTGCATCGTTATCGAAGTTGCTACGAGGCTGAAAAGGGTTGGTAGTGATGCTGTCAACAGGAATGGATGCAACAGAACCCACGAGCTTTTCAGCTCCCTTGTCTGTTACCTTATTAACCTTTGCTGCTTCATCGCCAAGAATGGCAGATAGCCCTTTCCCCATTGCTCTTTTAGCCATAGTATTACGCTCCTTTTGCGATTATTTCTTGTGCTAAAGTTAGGTAATTCTCAGCGCCTTTACTGCTTGCGTCGTACGCAATGATAGGCTCGCCGTGCGATGGCGCCTCACTTAACTTAATATTTCTGTGAATAATGGTTTCAAATACTAACCCTTCGAAGTGGATTTTAACCTCTTCAGCAACTTGGTTGCTTAGGCGAAGACGAGAGTCAAACATGGTCAACAGCAAGCCTTGAATACTAAGGTGTTCATTGTGAAGCTCTTGTACTTTCTTGATCGTGTTTAATAGTTTACCTAGACCTTCAAGCGCATAATATTCACACTGGATGGGTACTAGAACTCCATCGGCTGCAGTTAGCGCGTTAAGTGTAATAAGTCCTAATGACGGTGCACAATCAATGATGATGTAATCGTATGTATCACGAACCGGTTCAAGGGCTTTGGCCAAGAAAAATTCTCTTTTGGGCTGGTCAATGATTTCTAACTCAACCGCGACTAAATCTAACTGGGCAGGGACAATATCTACGTTCGGTGTATTGGTGCTGTGGATAAGATCGGCAACTTTACTTGCTCCTTCAATGAGTTCATAAGTGCCTTGTGTTGCATCATCGTGTGTGAGGCCAAAGCCGCTCGTAGCATTTGCTTGGGGGTCAGCATCGACGATGAGTACTTTTTTTTCCAAAGCGCCTAACGCAGCACTTAGGTTAACGGCTGTAGTGGTTTTCCCTACGCCTCCTTTTTGATTGGCAATAGCAATAATTCTACCCATGGATCTATTGTTTACAAGCACTCAAATGTAAGTGAATGCATCGCCAAATGCTAAAAAAGAAATTAACAAATGGAGTTCCTGCGGCTATTGGATTATTGGTCCAATTGGAGACTGATAAGCTCGCTATAATGGCCCCCTGCAATCTCGAGTTCTTCGTGCGTACCTTTTTCGATGATTTGTCCATTTTCCAGACAAATAATCTGTTCACAGTGCTTTACACTACTGATTCGGTGTGCAACGATCATTGATGAAATGGAAGCGGTGGCCTCCTTGATGTTTCCCAGAATGAGCTCTTCTGTTTCTGTATCTACAGCACTTAAACAATCGTCAAAGACCATGAGTTTCGGAGATTTTGCTAGGGCACGAGCAATACTAACGCGCTGTTTCTGTCCGCCACTCAAGGTGACACCACGTTCGCCTACGGTTGTTTCGTACTGTTTTGGAAATTCGATGATGTTGTCGTGTACACCGGCAGCCATCGCTGCTTGTTCGACTTGATTTTGATTGAATTCATCCAATCCAAAAGCAATATTGCGAGCAATGGTATCGCTGAATAGGAAGGCCTCTTGCGGAACCCATCCTAAATATTTTTTAAGCGTTGGTAGATGCCAGTCTTTGACGTTAACACCATCGATCAATATTTCGCCTTCGGTAGGGTCGTATTGTCGAACCATAAGGGCGGTGATGGTGCTCTTTCCGGACCCTGTCTTGCCCAAGATGCCGAGGCTATGTCCCGCTTCAAGCGTAAAACTCACATTGTCCAAGGCTTGAATACCGCTGTTGGGATAGGTAAAGCTGACGTTCTTGAAAGTGACTGTTCCTTGAAAATTAGAGGGTCGGTAATCGCCTGATTTGAAATCAGGTTCCTCCGATAAGAATTCGTTCAAACGCTCCATGGAGGCTGCAGCGCTTTGCACAAGGCTGGTCACCCAGCCTATAGAGGCTATTGGCCAAGTAAGAAGGTTTACATAATAAATAAACTCCGTGATGTTTCCTGCACTGACCTCACCTGCAAAGTACAATTGGCCACCGACGAAAATGGTAATCAACGTCGAGATACCTACCATAAGTATCATGATGGGCTGAAACGTGGCATTCACGCGGAAGAGTTCTTCATTCACAGAACGATATTCAACGGCCTCCGCTTTGAATTTCGCGTTGAACCAATGTAATCTGTGGTACGATTTAATGACGCGCATGCCGGAAAAACTTTCCTGTGCGAAAGTGCTCAGCGTGCTCAGTTGTTGTTGGACGGCAAGGGATTTGACATTAATCAAATTGGCCACCTTATACACTAGGAAAGCCAATAGAGGAAGGGGAGCTAAGGTCAAGAGTGTCAATTTCGGGCTTACACTGATCATTATTGAAATAACCAATATGATCGTAAAGCCCGTATTTAGGGCGTACATTATGGCCGGACCTACATACATCCTGACTTTTCCTACGTCTTCGGAAATGCGATTCATCAAATCACCGGTATTGTTTTGCTTGAAAAACCGCTGAGTTAATCGCTGGTATTGTTCGAAAACTACATTTTTCAAATCGTACTCAATGTGACGAGACATGACCACAATGGTCTGACGCATGAAGTACATAAAAATCCCCTGCAGCACTGCTGAGGCAATAATGAAAAGACCGTATTTAATCAGCTCCCATCTAACGAGCTCATTTTGAACGGCTCCACTCTTGTAATTTTCAATGACCGCTGCGATTGTATTGAAGCTGTTACGAATCAATAAGGCGGGGAAGAGCTTGAAGATGACAGATACGATGACAAAGAATGCCCCGGCGCCAAGCAACCACTTGTACTTAATGAAGTATTTGTTGAGATATTTTAGTGCTTGCATATCGTTTCTTAGATGCGTTCCGCAGTATATTTGTGCCAAAGAAAAGCTCTTTGCATGCGGTCGTTCAAAAATAACAAGACTTTGATGAATTCAGTTCTGTTGAGCAAGAATCGTATGCCCAATATTTTCCAATTTTTATGATCACAAGGAGACACATCAGAATTAAGGTTCTGCACCACCTCTATGCCCATGCATCAGATAATGAGCTTGGCGCTGCGACATTGCTTAAGAACTTAGACAAGAGTCTAGAAGAGGTACACGATTTATTCATTTGGGATATCCATGCCTTGTTGCGTATTCACAGTACTGCTAGTGATCGACTTGATAAAGTGCGCAGCCGAAAAGTACCAGATAGTGCGTTGGCGGATCGTATTTCAGCTTTTACAGACATTCCATTTTTTGATCTCGTTCGTAATGATGCGAGATTGATTGCGTTTAGCGAAGGTGTACATGCGGACTGGAGCGCCTACGACAATCACTTCAGAGGGCTTTGGGAACAAGTCTTTGAGAGTGAGGAGTACGATAAGTTATTGGCAATGCGCGATGATTTCGGGGCACAAAAGCGCTTCATTAAATACATGTACCAAGAATATATCGCAGAGAACGAGTTACTCCACGATATTTACGAAGACATGCATGTAGGGTGGAGCGACGACGTGGATGCGGCCCAGATGATGAGTGGTAAGGTCATTTCCAGTTGGAACGACCAAGGTGGATTGATCATCCCTAGTCTTTACAAGGACGAGGGCGATGCAGCCTTTGGTGCATTGTTGATGCGCAAGTACTTTGAATTCGCAGTAGATAGTGAAGCGCGAATTGAGAATAAGAGTAAAAACTGGGAGAGCGATCGCATTGCGAAATTGGACGTGGTACTCATGAAATTATGTGTTGCAGAGTGGCGCGGAATGGAGGAGATACCTGTTAAGGTGAGTATGAATGAATACCTAGATTTGGCAAAAGAATACAGCACTCCAAAAAGTTCTTCATTCATCAATGGTATACTTGACAAAATCGTTACTAATTTGCGTGAAGAAGGCTTGCTTCAAAAGGTAGGCCGAGGAATAATTGAATAAACTTAAAACAATGAAAAAACTAGTTGTACTAGCCGCAGGATTATTAGTGTTTACAGCATGTAACAATGCTGCAGATAGAATTGAAGCGCCAACAGAGCCTGCTTCAGAAACAATGATGGAAGCACTTCCAGCAATTTCATTCGACACAGACTTCCACGACTTCGGTGAGATTCAAGAAGGTGAAGTGGTGAACTATACCTTTAATTTCACCAATGAAGGCGAGGGGCCGCTAATCATTTCTAATGCACAAGGTTCTTGTGGTTGTACAGTACCACAGTGGCCACGTCAACCTATTGCACCGGGTGCTACAGGAGAAATTAAAGTAAGCTTTAACTCATCAGGACGTGCGGGCAAGCAAGACAAGCGTGTAACGTTGACCACGAATGCCGTACCGCAAACTAAAGTCTTGAACATTACATCAACCGTAATTTCGAATAAGTAATGACACATTTACTATTACAAGCTGGGGCAGAGGGAGCGATGAGCTTTTTACCCCTAATCATGATCGTTTTGGTCATGTATCTATTCTTCTTCAGACCGCAAATGAAGCGACAAAAGGAAGAAGGGAAATTCCGCAGTGAGGTTGCAAAAGGCAATCGTGTTGTATTGACTTCAGGTATTCACGGAAAGATTCTTGAAGTAGGCGATACCCACATTGTCCTGGAAACTGAAAATTCGAGATTGAAGGTTGAGAAAAGCGCCATTAGTAAAGAGCTAAGCGCTCAATACCAATCGAAATAATTTGAAACCGGCTTTGGCCGGTTTTTTTAGCCCATGATTAAACGTTTGTTCCATAGAGAATTCTTGCTGTTCTTAGCACTGACAAGTGTCATCTGGGCGCTCATTACCGTTAGTAAAGCAGAGCGAAGCACGACAGTTGTCATTTATGCGAACAGTCCTTCTTCTATTGTCGAGGATCAATTCATCACGGATACATCTATTGCCTTAAACGTTGAGGTAAGTGCTTCAGGCATTAAT
>JACESW010000040.1 GCA_013911625.1 Cryomorphaceae bacterium
TTCCAGTTCATGTATTCAAGGCAATTGATGCGCTGCCGACGCGCACGCATCCGATGACACAGTTTTCGATTGCCATTATGGCGATGAGAACAGAAAGTGAATTTGCAAAGGCGTATGCTGCAGGTGTACACAAGAGTGAATATTGGGACGCCACCTACGAGGATTGTATGAACTTGATTGCACGCTTACCGCGTGTGGCAGCATACATCTACCGTAGAATGTATCACAACGACCAGCATATCGAACCAGATCCGAAACTAGATTGGGCGGGTAATTTCGCGCACATGCTAGGTTTTGATGGTGATGAGTTCAAGGAGTTGATGCGTATGTACTTGACCATCCACGCTGACCACGAGGGAGGTAACGTAAGTGCACATACAGTTCACCTTGTGGGTTCTGCTTTGAGCGACGCTTATTTGAGCTTTGCTGCAGGTATGAACGGTTTGGCAGGCCCATTGCACGGACTTGCGAATCAAGAGGTAATTCGTTGGATCAATAATATGCGTCAAGAACTTGGTGGAGGTTTACCAACAAAAGAGCAGATTGCAAACTATTGTAAACAGACACTAGCCGCTGGAAAGGTAATTCCTGGATTCGGTCATGCAGTACTCCGTAAAACGGATCCTCGTTACACCGCACAACGCGAGTTTGCGAAGGCTAAGATGCCAAATGATGAGCTGTTTAAAATCGTTAGTATGGTTTATGAGGTAGTGCCAGATATTTTGGCAGCTACTGGAAAGGTGAAAAACCCATGGCCTAATGTAGATGCACATAGTGGCCAATTGTTGACGCACTATGGTTTCGTGGAATATGAGTTCTATACCGTCCTATTCGGTGTTGCTCGTTCATTGGGAACTCTTGCTAATCTTATTCTAGATCGCGCAATGGGTATGCCTATAGAACGTCCAGGTTCAACGACCACTGACTTGCTAAAGAAGCAGTTCGACAAGTAAGTTTTAGCTTAGAAAAATACAGGCCCCGGAGCGCTTCGCGCTCCGGGGTTTTTTATTGCTAACTATAAGATTTCTAGACCAATAGTTGTATATTTGCACCCCTTTTGGACACGAAGCATGCTTCCAATAGGCATTTGAAAAAGAAAAAACCCTCTCAAGGGCTAGTGAGAAGAGCATGTAAAGTCCTGAGATACAAGTAAATCTCTCATGTCAGAAGAGAATCAAGTACCGCAAGAAGAGGTACAACAAGAGGCTCCAGCTCAGGAGGCTCCAAAAGCAGAAGAAAAAGTTGAAGCACCCGCAGTTGAAGAAACTGTAACTGAAGAGCCAGTATTCAGCTGGGACGATGTTGAAGGTGGTGAAACTGCAGTGGACGAAGAGCGTGAAGCTTTGGCGGCATTGTACGAAGAAACATTAGGTTCTTCTGTAGAGCATCAAGTTGTAGAAGGTAAAGTAACTTCTAAAACTGATCGCGAAGTAATCATCGACATCAACTCTAAGAGTGAAGGTGTTGTTAGTTTGAACGAGTTCCGTTACAACCCAGAATTGGCAGTAGGTGATACTGTTGAAGTATTGGTTGATCGCCAAGAAGATAAGTACGGGCAGCTAGTTCTTTCTCACAGAAAAGCACGTTCTATCAAGGCTTGGGATCGCGTTAACGAAGCACACGATAACGATGAAATCGTTAAGGGTTATGTTAAAGCTCGTACTAAGGGCGGTATGATCGTAGACGTATTTGGTCTTGAGGCGTTCTTGCCAGGATCACAGATTGACGTTAAGCCAATCCGCGATTACGATCAGTACGTAGATAAGACAATGGAATTCAAGGTGGTTAAGATCAACCATGAATTCAAAAACGTTGTTGTTTCTCACAAGGCACTTATCGAAGCTGATCTTGAAGAACAGAAAAAAGAAATCATCTCGAAACTCGAGAAAGGTCAAGTATTGGAAGGTGTGGTTAAAAACATCACGTCTTACGGTGTATTCATCGACCTTGGTGGCGTAGATGGTCTAGTTCACATCACAGATTTGAGCTGGAGCCGTATCAACCACCCGTCAGAGATAGTAGAGTTGGATCAGAAAATCAACGTTGTAATTCTAGACTTCGACGAAGGCAAGACTCGTATCCAATTAGGTCTTAAGCAACTTGAGAAGCACCCATGGGATGCTCTTGATGAGAACTTGAGCGTTGGCGATAAAGTAACAGGTAAAGTAGTAGTACTTGCTGATTACGGTGCATTCGTAGAAGTATTACCAGGTGTTGAAGGTTTGATCCACGTAAGTGAAATGAGCTGGTCAGCTCACTTGCGCAGCGCTGGTGACTTCATGAAAGTTGGTGATGCAGTAGAAGCTGAGGTATTGACTCTAGATCGCGAGGAGCGCAAGATGAGCCTTGGTATCAAGCAATTGACTACTGATCCATGGACTGATATTACTACAAAATATCCACAAGGATCAACGCATGCTGGTACCGTTCGCAACTTCACGAACTTCGGTATCTTCTTAGAGCTTGAAGAAGGAATTGATGGTTTGATCCATATTTCTGATCTAAGCTGGACGAAGAAAGTGAAGCACCCGTCTGAATTTACTTCTATTGGTGCTAAACTAGAAGTTGTAGTTATGGATATCGACGCTGAAAACCGTCGTTTGAGCTTGGGTCACAAGCAAGTAACTGATAACCCTTGGGATGCTTACGCGAAAACATTCAAAGTAGGTAACAAGGTAACAGGTACTATGATCAATTCAGGTGATAAAGGTGGTGATGTAAGCTTTGCTGAGCACGAAGGTGTTGAGGCTTACTGTCCTGCACGTCACATCACTAAAGAAGATGGTGCTAAACTAGAAAAAGGCGAAACTGCAGAGTTCGTAGTGATCGAATTCAACAAAGACAACCGTCGTATCGTAGTATCTCACGTAGGTACATACAAAGAGGTTGAGTTGAAGAAGAACACAGGCCGTGGTGGTAACAAAGGCGGAAACGTTAATATGCCGAACCAAAACGTTGAGCGCTCAACAATGGGTGATCTAGATGCGTTGGCGGCTCTTAAAGAGCAGATGGAAAAAGGCAGTAAATAAGCCGATTTTTTCGAGATAACTCACGAACCCCTCGGGCCCCAGGTCCGAGGGGTTTTTTAATGGATAAAATCCTAACTTGGGGGACTATGCAAATTGGAGAAATTATTCAAGAATTGGAGTTGTGGGCACCGCCGACACTTCAAGAATCATACGATAATAGCGGACTCATTGTGGGTTCCAAAGACTGGGAAACCGACGGTGTTTTAGTCGCTTTGGATTGTTTGGAATCTGTGGTTGATGAAGCCATTGCTAAGAATATCCACCTCATTGTCGCGCATCATCCTATAGTATTTGGAGGATTGAAGAGATTCAATGGCTCAAATTATATTGAGCGAGTAGTCATGAAGGCCATTAAGCACGATGTGGCAATATATGCCATTCATACCAACCTCGACAATGTGCTCTGGGGGGTGAATGCGAAGATCATGGGGCTTTTGGGAATTGAGAATCATACCGTTCTAAGTCCAATGAAAGGTGCCTTGAAGAAATTCCAAGTCTATGTTCCAGTTACGAATGTTTCCTCGCTTGAGTCGGCTGTATTTAATGCTGGAGGGGGAAAGGTTAGTGCGTATGATGAGTGCAGCTTCAAAACTGAAGGTGTAGGATCGTTTAAAGGCACCGAAGGCACCAGTCCTGTCATAGGAAAAGTAGGTGAGCGCGAATTTGTAGAAGAAGCTAAGCTAGAGTTTATCGTACCTGCATTTGCCCAAAGGGCAGTGGAAAAGGCTGCTCGAACGGCGCACCCTTATGAAGAGATGGCCTACGAGTGGTTGGCGGTAGAAAATGTGGCTACCCAATACGGTGCAGGTGCTGTGGGTGAATTGGCCCAGGAAATGAAATTTGATGCATTTTTAGCCATGGTCAAAAAGACTTTTGGCACTACACTTAAATATACACCTGCAGTAAAGGAAACGGTCAAACGAGTTGCTGTATGTGGCGGTTCAGGCAGCTTCTTATTAGGAGCAGCAAAGGGCAGCGGAGCAGATGTATTTATCACGGCGGATTACAAATACCACCAATTTTTTGATGCGGATGGCAGTCTGTCGATTTTTGATGTGGGACATTTTGAGAGTGAGCAGTTTACAATCGACCTCATAGCTGATAGACTCTCGGAAAAATTCCCTAAATTTGCCGTTCTCAAAACTGAGGTCAACACAAACCCTATTCAGTACTATTAGTATGGCTAAGAAGGCAAAAGAGCTAAGCGTAGAAGATAAATTAAGAGCGCTTTACGATCTGCAAATCATTGATCGTCGTGTAGACGAAATCCGTGCAATGCGCGGAGAGCTTCCATTGGAGGTTGAAGATCTAGAAAACGAAGTAGCCGGTATGGAGACTCGTATGGAAAAGGTGAACAATGAGGTTGCTGACCTAGAAGCAGATATCAAGGAAAAACAACTTTTGATTAAGGAAAGCCAAGAGAAAATGGCGAAGTACTCAAAAGATCAAGAGCAAGTAAGAAATAACAGAGAGTTCGAAGCAATTGCGAAGGAAATTGAATACCAAGAATTGGAAATTCAATTGGCTGAAAAGCGTATTCGCGAGTTCTCAGCACGCATCGAGGCAAAGAAAGAGGCAAATGAGGCGAGCGTAGAAAAGTTGAATGATCGTAAAACTCACTTGACACACAAAGTAAGCGAGTTAGACAGCATTATGGCTGAGACTCAGAAAGAAGAAGAAATGCTTCTTGCCAAGAGCGAAGAGTATAAGGGAATGATTGAGGCACGCTTGGTTGAAGCATACGATCGTATTCGTTCGGCCACTAAGAACAAGCTTGCTGTCGTTTCAGTAGAGCGTGGTGCTTCTGCTGGTTCTTTCTTCGTAATTCCACCGCAACGTCAAATGGAACTTGCACAGCGTAAGAAAATCATGATTGATGAGCACAGTGGTCGTATCCTTGTTGATCCTTTATTGGCTCAAGAAGAAGAGGAAAAGATGGACGCAATGATTGCAGGGTGGTTGAAATAAACCCAAGCAATTTAAGCCGCGCGTAGCGCAAAATATTTAGACTCAAAAAAGCCCGCTCGAAGAGCGGGCTTTTTTGTTTTCTAATGGTGAATCTTGTTGGCCTATTTCGTACAGACGTATAACATCTCCCGTTTCGGCAGCGCGTATTTCTCGAAATAGCCTTCAGGAAGTTCTTTGGCTGCATCGAAGGTGCTTACAGTAAAGCCACATTCTTTGAGACGCTCAGGGTAATCTTGACCGTAAAGACGAACATGATCGTACTGGCGGAAGCGACGCTCACGCTCAGCAGGATCTTTGATTGATGGATCCTCATCGGTAACCTTATAATCAGGATCCAAAGGAACTTGCATAATGGCTAGGCCACCCGGCTTTAGAATGCGGCGAAGTTCGCGTATGGCTTGCTTGTCGTCATCAACGTGTTCGAGAACGTGATTACAAAAGATCGTGTCGTAAGTGTTGTCCTCGATAGGGATATCTTGTACATCAAAACGCATATCTGCGAGTGGTGAAAAGAGATCGGCCGTGGTGTAGTCCAAGTGATTCAATTTTCGGAATCGACCGTAAAAACATTGCTCAGGAGCGATGTGCAGAAGCTTTTGTGGCTTGGTGAGGAAATCTGTGTAGTCTTTCAGATAAAGCCAAAGAAGTCGATGTCTTTCAAGACTGTTCGTTCCTGGGCAAAGAGCGTTAGGACGCTGATTCTCACCATAGCCGTAAGGAAAAAAGCGTGAATATCCTCTACCGTCTATCGGATCGATAAAATTCGAGCCTCTGAATAATATAGGGCTGAGCCATTGTACAATGTAGCTCAATCTAATTAGCAGAGGGCGCGGCACTTTAGCGAGTGCCCATTTCATCATTTTTGAGATCATACCTTTTCGTATTCTTCCGGTGCTATACCGAGCGCGTCGTAAATGTACTGGAAAGTACTTAGGATTTCAGGCTTACCATTAACTACCGCAACGTCGTGCTCGAAATGCGCACTGTTTTTACCGTCGGCAGTGAGAATGGTCCAGCCGTCTTTGAGTTGCTTAATTCTATGCGTTCCTAGATTAGTCATCGGTTCAATGGCGATAACTAGACCTTCTTGAATCTTTTTACCGCGCCCACGACGCCCGTAGTTCGGAACTTGTGGCTCCTCGTGCATTTTTCGGCCAAGACCGTGTCCTACAAGCTCCTTAACGATACCGTATCCGCGAGCCTCCGTAAATTCTTGTATAGCAGCACCAATATCACCTATTCTGTTGCCAACAACGACCTCACGTATGCCAACGTAAAGACTTTCTTTGGTGTCAGTAAGAAGACGTTTGGTATCTGCATCAACTTCACCTACGGGGAAAGTGTATGCATGGTCACCATAGAACTCATTCATGTAAACGCCACAATCTACACTAAGGATATCACCTTCCTTGAGTGGGTCTTTACCTGGGATACCATGAACGACTTGGGCATTTGGAGACATACAGAGGCTATTTGGAAAGCCATACATGCCCAAGAAGCCCGGTTCACCACCATGGTCGCGAATAAATTCTTCAGCCATTTTATCTAGCTCCAAAGGAATAGCGCCAGGAACAATTTTTGGCGCGAGCATTCCTAAGGTCTTACTGACCAACTGTGCGCTTTCACGCATCAGTTCAATTTCTTCTCTAGTCTTGTATTTGATCATTATTTAGCGACCAATAAATTATCTCCTGTCATTTCCGCCGGTTGATCTACACCCATTAGAGCCAATAGGGTAGGTGCTATATCTCCTAGTTTCCCTTCCTTTAAGCCATATTCTTGGGCCGAAGAACCAACTAGCCAGCAAGGTACAACAGTGGTGGTATGCGCAGTGTTCGGTGATCCGTCGTCATTTACCATACAATCTGCATTACCGTGATCGGCAAGAACGATGAATTGGTAATCCGATTCCAAACCGGCCTCAACGACTGATTGCAAACACGAGTCAACAGTTTCACAAGCTTTTATAGCGGCTTCCATTACCCCTGTATGACCAACCATATCGGGATTGGCGAAGTTCAGACATACAAAGTCGGTTGCACCTTCTTTTAATTTGGGAACAATGGCATCTCGAATATCGCCAGCACTCATCTCAGGTTGCAAGTCATAAGTAGCCACCTTTGGAGAAGGACACAGTAAACGCTCTTCACCATCAAAAGGTTCCTCACGACCGCCGGAAAAGAAGAAGGTGACATGAGGGTACTTTTCTGTTTCAGCTATTCTAATCTGGCTGCGTCCAGCACTTTCAAGTACTTCCCCCATGGTATTGACCAAGTTGTCCTTGCGGAACACTACTTCAATATTTTTGAAGGTATCGTCGTAGCTAGTCATGGTCACAAAGTGAAGATTCAAAGCAGACATATCCTCTTCTGGGAAGTCACTTTGGGTTAAGACCTCGGTGATTTCTCTTCCTCGATCCGTTCTAAAATTGAACATGATTACTACATCGTTTTCCTCGAGGGTCGCTAGTGGGTCACCGTTTTCATGAGTAATGACCACAGGCTCTAAGAATTCGTCTGTAACTCCCGCTTCGTAGCTCTGCTTAATCGCGGTAACGGCATCGGTAGCTTTGGCGCCCTTTCCGTGCACCATTAAATGGTATGCCTTGGCGACACGCTCCCAACGCTTGTCGCGGTCCATACTGAAGTAGCGGCCGATCAACGAGGCAACACGCCCTGTAGTTTCTGACATATGTGCTTCCAAATCGGACACATAATCTGCACCACCTTGTGGGTCAGTATCGCGACCGTCTGTGAAAACGTGAACAAACACATCCTCAAAGGCTTCAGCGTGAAGCCAAGTACATAGGGCCTTTGCGTGATTGATATGCGCATGCACACCGCCGTCAGAAAGAAGCCCAGCAATGTGAATCTTACTATTGTTTGCTTTAGCGTGTGCCAAAGCTGAAAGAAGAGTAGGGTCAGCGGCAAAGTCGCCCTGTTCAGCGGCAAGATTGATTTTCACCAAATCTTGATAAACCACCCGGCCAGCACCGAGATTCATATGTCCCACTTCTGAGTTTCCCATTTGACCCTCAGGTAGACCTACGTCTAGCCCTGAAGTCTTCACCCAAGTTTGCGGGTAGTCTTTGTAAAGGGAATCAACAAAAGGCGTATTGGCTTTATCTATAGCACTGACATCTGGGTTATCGGCTCTTCCCCAACCGTCGAGTACAATTAATGCTGTCTTTTTCATAGTGTTCGTTGAAGCCACAAATTTAGGGATTATTGGGGCAAAAAAAGACCCGCGCGAGGCGGGTCTTTTTATCTAATATTCACTGGATTAATACACTGCAATCCATGCAGTTTCTACAACTGCTTTTGCAGCTTCCAAAGCCGTGCGCGCTTCAGCCAAGTTTTCATGCATACTGTACACTACGCGGTAGGTGTTCAAGTCCTTTACAAAGCTAACGTCTAACTCCTCGCCTAGCCCTGAAATGAAGCGTTCTGCTCCTTTTTGAGAAGGAAACGATCCGATGATCACATAATATCCTTTTATTTCAACAGTTGGCTCTTCTGAAGGTGCTTTTTCTTCAACTGGTACAGCTTTTAGTGCTTCCAATTCATCCATCAACGCTGCTTTTTCAAGTGTATGAGCTTTCTTGGCCGCTTTCAACTCTTTCTCAATGGCTGCTTTCTCAGATTCAGATTTTTCGAGTGAAGCACCCACTTTAGCAGCCAACGCTGCGGCATCTTCAAGCGCTTGTTTTGTTTTTTTGTTTTCGCCATCCAATCGTACGGCTGTATAGAAACGCAAAACCGCGTCGTTATTG
>JACESW010000041.1 GCA_013911625.1 Cryomorphaceae bacterium
CACCTAAACGGTACGTTTTGGTTGGTTGGCGGCCATCGTTTCGACGGTCAATATAATCCTATGGGACACAACACCTACACCCAAAGCTACACAGAAGAAATTTTGCCTTTTACCGTCAGCGGCGCCTTCCCTAATTTGACCGTTTCGAAATTGGATCCTATCAAAGATACTGACGAGTTGCACCGTCGGGACTACAATGTGACTTACATGACGGACGGTTCGGACTACTACTTCAACATTTGGTCGGGAGTGTTTCAAAAAACTGCGAATTTACCCTACCTCAATGCTGTAGAGATTCACGACACCACATTGACTTCCGTTCCCAATTTTAGCCAATACCTCAACCATTACCATTGCCCGTCGCTGTCGCTTTACGGACAGAGTCAAAGCGCTATGTACACTGTATTCTTTGGAGGTATTGCACAGTATTATTATTCAAACGGGACCATGATGCAAGACAACAATGTTCCATTCGTCAACACCATAGGTATCGTTGAAAATCGAGGCGGCACCTATTCGGAAACGAAGTCCTCGGTCACAATGCCTGGACTCTTGGGTGCAGGTGCAGAGTTCTTTTTAGACGAGGAGTTAGTGCAAAACCACCACATACTGCAGGCCGACTCTATTGGTACAGACACCACGTGGACAGGATACATTTACGGCGGCATCTCGTCGCCAGCGGCCAATGTGTTTTTTGGCGGCATGACCAATCAAAGCACTGCAAGCTCCACGATCTACCGAGTTGGACTGGTGCGCAACAGCGGTTTAAGCTCTAACGAAGAGTTGCCGAAATCGACCCTAGAATTATTGGTTGCGCCAAACCCTTCGAAGGAGCGCCTAATGGCACAATTCAAGGCAGCAGAAAACGGCACCGCCAACTACATTGTTATTAACCCCCAAGGAAAAGTGATTGCTAAGGGTTCTATAAAAGTTGAGGCCGGCAAAAATGTACTGAACCTTGGTACTCTTAACGCTGCCTCAGGCAACTACATTCTTCAGGTTGAAGCTGCAGGTCAGAAACAACAAATTCAGTTTAACTGGAACTAGAATCCGAGCTTTGTACGAACGCGATCCAAGGTAGCCGCCGCTACTGGCCGTGCTTTCTCTGCACCTACATTCAAAGCGGCCATAACCTCATCCGGGTTGGCCATGTAGTGGTCGAATTTCTCACGGGCCTCGCCAAACTCTTCTAATACGAGTTCAAGCAATGCTGTTTTAGCATGTCCGTAGCCAAAGTTCCCGCCGCGGTATTTAGCCGCCAATTCTTCGATCTGCTCTTCTTTTCCCAAGAGCTTATACAATGCAAAAACGTTACACGTCTCTGGGTCTTTAGGGTCTTCGAGCGGTGTGGAATCTGTTTGAATGCCCATGATCTGCTTCTTCAACTGCTTCTTTGGCAAGAAGACATCGACTACGTTTCCATAGCTCTTGCTCATTTTGCGACCGTCCGTACCTGGAATGGTCATTACAGATTCTGAAATCTTCGCTTCGGGCAACACAAAGGTCTCGCCGTATTTGTGGTTGAAGCTCGAAGCCAGATCGCGAGTTATCTCGAGGTGCTGCTTTTGGTCCTTCCCCACAGGAACTACGTGTGCGTCGTACAACAAGATGTCCGAAGCCATAAGCACTGGGTAGTCAAACAAGCCCGCGTTTACATCGCTCAGGTTGTCGCTCTTGTCCTTAAAGCTGTGTGCGTTGGCCAACATCGGATACGGCGTAAAACAGTTCAAGTACCAAGTCAGCTCTGTACATTCCGGCAAATGACTCTGTGCGTAGAAGACTACTTTTTCAGGATCCAGCCCACAGGCCAACCAAGCGGCTGCAGTGGCCAACAAGTTTTCCTTACGAACATCGGCGTCCTTCACAGTAGTCAAGCTGTGCAGGTCAGCAATGAACAAAAAGGCCTCGTTCTTTGGGTCTTTGCTCATTTCAATCGCCGGACGGATGGCGCCCAAGATGTTTCCTAAATGCTGTCTTCCAGAACTCTGGATACCTGTTAATACTCTCGCCATTGCTGGTAGCCTTTCTTATTTAATCAGGGTCAATTCTAAATCAATATCGGCCCAGTAGCTACTATCTGCTGGAACCTGCATAAACGATGTTGTCCATACTTGTTGTGTGGGTAGCCCGCTTACCATTACAAAATTGAAGCTCACACTGTCGTTATCCAAAACTAAGGTGCTGTCGTTGTTGGTGAGCGTCCAAGAACCAGAACTTTTCAAGGAAACTGGAACTTGGATAGAATTCAAATCGGCCACAAAGGCAATGTCAATATTGCCCGTATCTGGCATCTCATAAATATTCACTGAGCCAATGAGTTGTGTCCCAAGTCCCGAAAACTGCACCAAGGCAGACGGGTTGAGCGGATTGGGCATTTCGCCGCTGTATGCTACTTGACTCAACGTCCATTCACCTAAAATATCCTGGCGTATAAACTGCGTTGATGGCGTCGGTTCGTTCGTACATGCTACTGCTAAAAACAGCGTGCTTACCATTAGGGCTAATTTCTTCATGATAAAGGGTTTATTTGTGAAATAGGAAAAACCACGCTTGGCTTGTCCTGGGCTTCAATCACATACAACAGGCGTTCAGCTACGGTGTTCGGGTCGACAAGGTTGCCCGATTCATATTCTTCAATAAAATGTGACACAGAAGGGAAGTCTTCTGAGGTGGTATTTCTGATCTGTGCCTGCATCGGGGTATCCACTTTCCCTGGCTTAAAGGCATGGATGGCCACATCAGGATACTCTTGTGCAGCGACTTCAGCATACATGTGAATGGCTGCCTTAGAAGCGCAATATGCCGACCATCCTGCAATGGAATATTGGGCAGCGCCCGAGCCTGTAAAATACACTTGCTTCTCTCCCTCGACCTCCTTAAGGAAACGCGCGGTTAGGCGCATTGGAGCGGTTACGTTCAAAAGCATACAAGCATTGATTTCTTCAGCGGTGGCATTCTCGCTCTGGGCAACCGGTCCTAGTGTTCCGGCATTGTTGACAAGAATGGTATGTTCTCCTGCCTGGAATTCGAGGCTGTCTACTGCAGCTAAATCTGTTAAATCACATGGGGTGAAGATCCAATTTTTTTGACCCCCTAACTCGTTTGGCGAATTACGGCCTATCCCTTGAACGACATAGCCCTTTGCCAACGCTTCTCGCGTAATTGCCAAGCCGATGCCTGAGCTAACGCCAGTAATAATGATATGCCTGAGTGCAGACACTATGCGTTAATCTCAATAAACCTGTTGACGTCGTTGTTCAAGCCAAAAAGTACAAGCATATCGCCTTCCGCAATGATGCTGTCCGGCTCAGGTACGCCGTAAATGTGGTGTTCTGTCTTTTCCTCATCGCCCTCGCCGCTGGTGGTCTTTTTCAAAACCGTTACCATGTTGAGGTTGTACTTTTTACGAAGTCCAATGTCTTCTAGCGTGCGTCCAATGATTTTAGTCGGCGCCTCAACTTCAATGATCTCGTAGTTATCTGGCAGCTCAACACACATTTTTACGCCTGGATTGGTCAGCTGCTCTGCGACGTTATTCGCCACCTCAAGCTCGGGGCTTAAGATTTCGTCAACGCCCATTTTATCCAAGATTTTACGCTGAACAGGCCCCTGTGCACGGGCAATAATTTTCTTTACACCAATCTCTTTAAGCTGGAAAACACACAGCAGCATTTCTTGGAAACTAGAACCTATACTCACTACCGCAGCATCTACTTCTTTCAGGTTCTGAGACTCAAGTGCTGCCGAATTTGTTGCATCGAGCTGTACCGCAAAGGCTACATCTTGTGCAATCATTTGAACGCGCTCTTCACTTTCGTCAATTGCCATTACATCGGCGCCACGCTCGGATAACTTTCTAGCAATTGCAGAGCCAAATACGCCCAGGCCGATTACCGCAAACTTATTATTCATAACTACTTATTTGTCGAGGGCTTGCTCGAGGTCGGCCAACAGGTCGTCCACGTGCTCTATGCCCACAGAGAGTCGGATGAGATTATCCGTTACTCCCACTTTTTCTCTTTCTTCTTTTGGTATGGAAGCGTGTGTCATCGACGCCGGGTGACCCGCCAAAGATTCTACACCACCCAAGCTTTCTGCCAAGGTAAATACTTTCAATGAACTTACAACCTCTGCTGTTTTTTCAAAGCCTTCGTCCTTCACAGTAAAGCTTACCATGCCGCCGAACTTCTTCATTTGACGCTTGGCTACCTCGTGGCCGTTGTGTGCCTCAAGTCCTGGCCAAAAAACTTGGCCTACTGCCGGGTGTGCGTCCAAAAAGCGCGCTACCGCAGCTCCGTTTTCACAATGTCTGTCCATGCGAACGTGTAGCGTTTTAATGCCGCGTAAGGCAATAAAACTATCCATAGGCCCAAGGATGGCACCCGATGCGTTCTGGATGAAATACATCTTTTCAGCAATGTCCTTGTCCGCTGTAGCCAACAGGCCTAATACCACATCACTGTGGCCGCCAAGGTACTTTGTTCCGCTGTGCATGACCACATCAGCGCCCAAATCTAAAGGTCGCTGTAAATACGGTGTGGCAAACGTATTGTCGACCACCATCATTGCTCCGGCCGCCTTCGCTTTCTTCGAAACCGCCTCGATGTCCAAAACATTCAGCATTGGATTGGTTGGGGTTTCCATCCAAACCATCTTCGTGTTTGCACCCAAGGCCTCTGCCCAACTTTCATCGGACATGTCTACAAAAGTGAATTTTAAACCGTAGTCAGAAAAGACCTTGGTAAACAAGCGGTACGTTCCGCCGTAGAGGTCATTACAGGCAACGATTTCGTCGCCCGGTTTTAAGAATTTCAACAGGCAATCAATGGCTGCTAATCCAGATCCAAATGCCGCGCCATATTCACCCCCTTCGAGTGATGCAATGGATCTTTCCAGGGCAAAACGTGTAGGGTTTTGGCTGCGGCTGTATTCAAAGCCCTTGTGCTTACCAGGATATTCCTGAACGTAGGTTGAGGTCTGATAGATGGGCGGCATTACTGCCCCGGTGGTTGGGTCGGGGTGCTGCCCGCCATGAATGGCAAGGGTCTCAATGTTTTTACTTTTTTCCATGATAGGTGGGTGAAGTTACTTGCAATATTCTTCAAATGCGCCGAGCAAATTCCCAGCGATCATCTGTGCTGTGCGGCCTTCAATGTGGTGACGCTCAATCATATGAACGAGTTCACCGTCTTTGAACAACGCCATTGCTGGAGAAGACGGCGGGAACGGAAGCATGTGCTTTC
Source organism: Cryomorphaceae bacterium (assembly GCA_013911625.1). The sequence goes on from JACESW010000041.1 coordinate 5,244, forward strand.
TCGCCTCATCTACTGCTGCTTTGTCATTGCCCGCAAATACCGTGATCATACGGTCTGGTCTCACTTCAGATTTTGCTGCCGCCATCGCTGCTGGACGTGCCGAACCTGCCGCACAACCACATACAGAGTTCACTACCACCAAGGTCGTTCCTTCTGCCTGGATTGCAGCCGTTACTTCTTCAGGAGTTTTAGTCTCAGCATATCCACTGTTTGCAAGCTCTGCGCGCATAGGCGCAATCATATCTTCTGGGTACATATTTAGGATGTGTTTATTAAACAAAGTTAGTGTTTCCTAATGGTTTAAGCGATTGTACATTTGCACCAATTCAAATGACAGAATAATGAGTTCAAACGTACGCGTTCGTTTCGCACCATCTCCCACTGGACCTCTTCATATTGGTGGGGTGCGCACTGCATTATACAACTACCTGTTCGCTAAAAAACACGGCGGCGATTTCTTATTGCGTGTCGAAGACACCGACCAAACAAGATTTGTGCCTGGTGCTGAGCAATACATCATTGAGGCTTTGGCCTGGTGTGGCATAAGCCCAGACGAGGGTATTGGCGGCGAAGACAGGGGGAACGGTCCGTACCGCCAGAGTGAACGCAAACCTATGTACCGTCAGTATGTTGACCAATTGTTGGCAGACGACAAGGCGTACATTGCATTTGACACGTCGGAAGAATTGGACACTATGCGCCAAATGGCGAAGGATGCAGGCGCTGCAAACTGGCAGTACAACTACATCACTCGCGGCAATATGAAGAACTCTTTGACCCTTCCAAAAGAAGAGGTTGATGCAAAAATTGCTGCTGGTGAGCCATACGTTGTGCGCATAAAACTGCCGCGCGACCACGAAGTTCGTTTTGAAGATACTATCCGCGGTTGGGTGAGTGTAAACACCAATAACATGGACGATAAGGTGCTTTTCAAAGCAGACGGTATGCCAACCTACCATTTGGCCAATATCGTTGACGACCATTTGATGGGCATTACGCACGTTATCCGGGGTGAAGAGTGGTTGCCTTCTGCACCGCTTCATGTCATGCTTTATGAAGCATTCGGTTGGGAGCGCCCAGCATTCGCGCACCTTCCGCTATTGTTGAAACCAGACGGGCCAGGAAAACTGAGTAAACGCGACGGCGATCGCCTTGGTTTCCCTGTATTCCCTATTGACTGGAACAATCCTGATACGGGGGAGACAGCTAGCGGTTACCGCGAATTTGGCTTCTTCCCAGGCTCCTTTATCAACATGCTTGCGCTGCTTGGTTGGAACCCGGGAACTGAGCAAGAAGTCTTCGACCTTCAAGGTTTGATCGACGCGTTTGACCTGAGCAAGGTTTCTAAATCAGGTGCGAAATTCGACTTCGAAAAGGGCAAGTGGTTTAACCAATTGTACCTACGTGCGTTGAGCGAAGATGAATTGGCATCTGAACTTAAAAATGAGCTTGATAAGGAAGGTCTTTCGTACAACGAAGCGCATCTTGGCAAGATTGCAACGATGATGAGTGAGCGCGCAACCTTCCCGCAAGATTTACTTACCGAGGGACGATTCCTATTCGAAGCGCCGAGTGAGTACGACGAGAAAACTCGCAATAAAAAGTGGAAAGACGATAGTGCTGGTATGATGCAGGATCTTGCTGCACGTTTTGACGCACTTGCCGATTTCACTGAAGGCAACATTGAAGCTGCTTTCAAAGGTTATTTGGCAGAGAAAGAATTGGGCTTTGGAAAAGTCGGTCCGTCTTTCCGTCTTGCTGTTACTGGAAAAGGTATGGGGCCTTCAATGTTTACAATTTGTGAGGTTCTCGGTAAACAAGAAGTGCTTTCTCGCATTACTAAAGCAGTAGAAGTTTTAGGATAATGTCCCCATTGCACCAAATTGATGTTCACGGAATCCGCATTTACACCAACCATGGTTGTATGCAAGAGGAAGCTGTTATAGGCTCGCACTACGAAGTAAACATCAGCGTATGGGCTGACCTCAGCGCCTCAGTAGCTTCTGACGACCTCGTTGATACCGTCGATTACGTTTCGCTCAATGCTATCGCTAAGGAAGAAATGGCTGTTCGCGCCAAGCTTCTTGAGGTGGTGTGTCAACGAATGATTGATCGCATCATGAACGAACACCCTATGGTGCAAAAAGCATGGGTCAATGTCGCTAAGCTCAACCCGCCCATCAACGGAGATGTGGAGCGTGTCGCACTGACTTTTACGGCAGAGCGATAGAGATAAAATAAACTCGAGGCCGTTAAATATTTTCTCCTATTTTTGGCCTCCCTAAGGTTCCGTGGCCGAGTGGCTAGGCACTGGTCTGCAAAACCAGCTACAGCGGTTCGAGTCCGCTCGGAACCTCAGAAGAAGAAAAGCCCCGGCTCGCAATGCGAGCTGGGGTTTTTTAATTGGAACAATGCCGAGCTTGCTCGACTATTGGGACAAGTAAAAAAACCAAGGACTTTGCGGCAGCAAAGGACCGGGGCGTTCTTACTGACCTTAGGTGACCCAGCGGTCCGCCTGAGCGCAGCGAAGGCAATCCGCCTAAATTCCAAATCACAACCTGATAGAAATAAAAAACCCCCGGAGCCTGTATCCGAGGGTTTTTACACGATTTAGGTCATCGCTTATAACAAATAATCCGTCGTCATCCATTTGCTTTCGCCACTAGAAATGACACTTCCTACTAGTTTCTTTTGATCGTCTCCCGATGCAACCACTGTTCGGATCGAGAAGCTGCGCAATGCATCGTGGACACTTAGAGTGGCTACCGCGCTATCCTTGCGGCCAGTGAACGGTAGGTAGTCAGGTCCACGTTGACACGCTGCGTTAATATTCACACGACACACTTGGTTTACCATGTTGTCCACGGCATATGCAATAGTCGCTTCGTTCTCACTAAATAGGCTGCACTGCTGGCCGTAATCCGATTGTGAAATCGAATCCATTACCTCTTCTAAATCTTCGTATTCTACAACAGGCACAACTGGACCAAACTGCTCCTCATGGAAGATGTCCATGGAGTTGTTCACTGGGAACAATACAGTTGGGAAGAACGTGGTGTCGCTCACTGCACCTGCATTTGCATTCATCACCTTGGCGCCTTTAGCAACCGCGTCGTCCACATAGGCTTGCATTTGCTCTACCTTGTTGCGCTCCGGTAGTGGCGTCAGCATTGCATCTGTTTCTGGATGGTCCAATTTTAGCGCGTCTACCGCTTTACTAAATTTCTTCATGAACTCAGCGCTGATGCTCTTGTGTACAAAAATCAACTTAAGCGCCGTACAACGCTGCCCATTGTAGGACAAGGCGCCATTGACACACTGCTTCACCGC
>JACESW010000042.1 GCA_013911625.1 Cryomorphaceae bacterium
CATCTAGGTCATTGGTTGGCTCATCTAAAAGCAACACATTACCACCTTCTTTGAGTGCCATAGCCAAGTGGAGTCGGTTTCGTTCCCCACCAGAAAGAACGCCTACTTTTTTGCTTTGGTCGCCTCCTGCGAAATTAAATCGACTCAAATATGCGCGAGCATTTACACGCTGTCCACCGAGCAAAACTTCTTCCGTGCCGTCCCCGATGACTTCAAAAATAGACTTCTCGGGGTCCATTTTTTCGTGGTTCTGATCCACATATGAAATCTTCACTGTATCACCCACATCGAACTGACCGGCATCCGGGGCCAATTGGTCCATGATCATCTTGAAAATAGTCGTCTTACCCGCACCATTAGGCCCGATAATTCCGACAATTCCCGCAGGTGGTAGTTTAAAGTTTAGGTCGTCGTAGAGCAGCTTTTCACCGAAGGCTTTTTTCACACCCTGAGCCTGAATCACATTCGTGCCCAAACGCGGTCCAGCGGGAATAAAGATCTCTAGTTTGCTCTCCTTCTCCTTTTGCTCTTGAGAAAGCAGGTTTTCGTAATTGCTCAAACGTGCCTTATTCTTGCTTTGACGCCCTTTTGGATTCATGCGCACCCATTCAAGCTCTCGCTCCAAAGTTTTCCTGCGCTTTGATGCCTGTTTTTCTTCTTGAGCCAAACGTTGTGTCTTCTGGTCTAACCAAGACGAGTAATTTCCTTTCCATGGAATTCCTTCGCCACGGTCGAGCTCAAGAATCCACCCAGCCACATTGTCCAAGAAGTAGCGATCGTGAGTAACCGCAATTACAGTCCCCTTATACTGCTGCAAGTGCTGCTCAAGCCACAAGATACTTTCAGCATCAAGGTGGTTGGTAGGCTCATCAAGAAGCAATACATCAGGTTGTTGGATAAGCAGCCTACATAGGGCGACACGGCGGGCCTCACCCCCACTGAGGTGATCTACAAGTTGATCCGAAGGCGGACAGTTCAATGCATCCATTGCCCTGTTCAACATCGTATCTAGCTCCCATGCATTCGTTGCATCAATCTTATCTTGAAGTTCTGCTTGCTTGGCCATGAGCTCTTCCATCTTATCGGGATTCTCATAAACCTCCGGAAGACCAAACATGTCGTTAATCTTATTGTATTCATCAAGAACCGCCACAGTTTCTGCAGCGCCTTCTTTTACGATGTCCATCACTGTTTTACCGGCTTCGAGCTGTGGCTCCTGCTCGAGGTAACCAACGGTGTATCCCGGTGCAAACACGACATCGCCTTGGTAGCTTTTGTCCACTCCTGCAATGATTTTCAAAAGAGTCGATTTACCCGAGCCGTTTAAACCTAAGATGCCTATTTTGGCTCCATAGAAGAAAGAGAGATAGATATCTTTGATGATGGCCTTGTTATTGTGTGGCAAGACTTTGCTCACCTTGGACATCGAAAAAATGACTTTTTTACCGTCGTCAGACATGATTTATAGCGTTAAGCGTTTATTTAAAATTGTATTGGTCGTTGGGCTGCTGCTCTCGTGCAGTTCAAGCGCCTTGGCTCAAAGTTACATATTGAAAGGGACTGTTGTCGATAGAGATTCATCTTTTGCGCTTCCAAATTCCTATGTGGTGAATAATAAGACCTTTGCCGGCACGGTTACAAACGGGATCGGTTACTTCGAAATCTCAGTAGCTCAGGGGGATACGATTGTCTTCTCGAATGTTGGATACCAATTCAAATACCTTGCAATTGATTCTGCTGTGGTTGCTAAAATCAAGGAAGAACGACTGATAAAATTGGTCCCTAAAAATTTCCTCCTGGATGAAGTAAGTATTTACGCTATAACCTCGAACAACCCACGGACCATGCCACAGGCGAAACCCCGTGTCCCGAGCAATGCTGATATCAGAATTCCCGAAGCTGTTGCGCCTACCCTGGCCAATCCGCTGGATTTATTGTATTACAGTTTCGGTAAGCGACCACGACAATTGGCCGCACTTCGAAAACTTCAACAGGAGGATTACTACCGTCGTAAACTGGAAGAAGGCAGTAACAGAGAGATCTTGGAAGAATTGACTGGTATTCCCAAGGCAGAGATGGAGGCCTTCATGTTCTATTGCAAGTATTCAGACACAGAGATACGTACTTTTAATGATTATCAATTCTTGGTTTCACTCCTCAATTGCTACGAATTGTATGAACGAGAAAAGGAGCGTCAAGAAGCAACAAAAAACTATAAATGATGGGAGAATTTGAAGCTTATATGGCCGCAAATAAGGCCTTGTGGGACCATTGGGCTTCCTTGCATCCCAGCAGTGCATTTTATGATAATGCTTCCTTCATTGAACATCAGATGGCACTGAATGCCATTGAATTGGATTTACTTCATGACATAAAGGGAAAGGACGTACTTCATCTGCAGTGTCACTTCGGCCAGGATACCATCAGCTTGAATACACTCGGGGCAAAAAGCATCACCGGATTAGATTTTAGTGGTGAGGCAATCTTACAAGCCCAGCAGCTTGCCAAAGAGTGCAATGTAGATGCTGCGTTTATTCAACGAGATGCCCTTGATGTCGATCCGACGCTGGCGGGAACTTTTGATTTTGTATTTGCCTCTTATGGAGTTGTAGGATGGCACCCAGATGCCAAGGCATGGATGGATGCCGCTTTTCATTATCTAAAGCCTGGAGGCAAGATGCTTTTGGTAGATTTTCATCCAGTCCTTTGGATTTTGGACGAGGATTTCAAAGAAGTAAAATACCCCTACTTCAATACTGGGGCTATTAAAGAAGAGCGCGAAGGAAGTTATGCTTCGCCAGAGGCAAAAAAAATGGTGAATTATACCTGGAACCACAGCATTAGTGATCTCGTAAAACCTATAGTAGATCATCCGGATAGGTCTATGATATTCTTTAATGAATATGACTGGAGTCCCTATGAAATATTCGAAGCCACTGAGCGAATTCCAGGACAATACCAGATCAAAGGCAAAGAAGGAATGTTCCCGCTGGTCTATGCCATTAAAGCGGAAAAGAAAAAATGATGCATTAAAAAGCCGCGCAGTGCGCGGCTTTTTAATGCTTATCCGTCGATGCGATCGGTGGTGTAAATATTTACCCGAGCTAGAATGGCCTCGATCGTAAACCAAAAACGAATACGATCTAAAAATGGATTTAACCAAGGTGTATAGGTGCAATATGCCCGTGTCTCTGGCTTCGTGTGGTGTCTAGCGTGATTTTGGGGACGCTGAATGACGCCTACTTTCTGCAACCAATTCACTACTGCAGGTTTTTCATTGGGAAACATGTGTGCCCATTGGTGTACGATATTTGCATTCACTCCAAGGACCGCTATAAACCACCATCTCCAACTCACCGTTCCCGTGATTAAAAAAACGGCCAATAACATAAATGCTACTCCAACCCAGGTACTTCTACAGAGGTACCAGTAACTCCGAGTGGTCATTTTACGTGGATTTTCATGATGCCAAGTATTGATTTCAATAACGGCTTTGCCCACAATGGGCATATCCTCTCTTCCGTAGCGATCCATCCAAAAATGTACTACTCCAGTTACAAAATCGAGCAGGAAGTAAAGTCCTACTACTTGAATGGCGACGGTCACAATAGATTCTAACATACCTAATAGTGTTTAGCTTATTAGGTTAAATGTCTCTATAAAGTTAGATGACATCCTTTCAAAAAATTCTCATATCGAGTAAACCATCTATTACTGAGCCCTGAAACAGGAATAACTATTGTGTCAAAGTTTCATATGTGAGTTAATTTGAATCAATATGACCCATCGCTACAAATTTAAGGTACTTTGTATTGCATAGTACCTACCTATACATATATCTTTGCCAAAAATTTAATCTCTAAAATGATGAAACGAATACTACTGCTCGCCTTGTTCCTCCCTTTTATGGCTTGTTCACAACCTAAAGGCAAAGCCGACGAACTCTACGAAAAATACGATCCAAAACCCTACGTCAGCGGGTTTAGCTTTGGCGGCTCTCTATTAAGTGCACTTCCAATAGACATAGACTTTACGGCTTCAGGAGATTTAGAAAAAACACTCAATGGTGAAATCAAGCGTATACAGTGGCTCAAGGTAAATGACGACCGATACCTCGCCGAAGTCACAAAAGACTGGGAGCGATTCTTAAAGCGAACTGGCTATCACCGCGTAGCATTTGATAATGACGATGAAGAAAATTACGTTTATATCAGAGGAAGCAGGACACGCTTCGATGAAGCTCATTTTCTGATTAAAGAAAATAATATGACTATGCTTCTTACGGTGTATGGAGACTTCACGCTAAATAAGAAGCTGCGTGAAGATTGATAATACAAAAGCCCAGATGCGTAAGGGCATATTAGAATACTGCATTTTAGGTATTCTAGATTCCTCAGATGCATACGTTTCCGACATCATAGACCAACTAAAGGAGGCTAAACTCATCGTAGTTGAGGGAACCTTGTATCCACTCTTGACTCGCCTGAAGAATGCAGGCCTGTTGGAATACCGATGGGAAGAAAGCTCTTCAGGACCTCCACGCAAATATTACTCTTTATCCGATTCAGGGCGTGCCTTTCAAAAAGAACTAAAAATGACTTGGGAGGAGCTTCAAAGCGCAGTAACCATATTAACCACCAGACCTAATCAATCATGAATAAAACGATAAACATCAACCTAGCAGGGATTATTTTCCACCTAGATGAGGGTGCCTATGAATCCTTTAAAGACTATCTAAACCAAGTAAAAAATGCCTTAGATTCTCAAGAAGGAGGAGCGGAAATCATCGCAGATATTGAAGCACGCATTGCCGAACTTTTTTCAATGAGAATGGTGGAATTCAAACGAGAAGCCATTACTATTGAAGATGTCAATTTCATCCAAGCTACTCTTGGGGCTCCACAAGATTTTGAAGACGACGGCGATGAGGACCCCGTTACTAATGCAGGGATACCTGCGGGCAAGAAACGATTGTTTCGAAACACAGATGAGACTATCATCGGCGGGGTTGCAAGTGGCATAGCGGCATATTTCGGAACAGATGTCGTTTGGATTCGCATCATCTTTCTAGTGCTGCTCTTCTTTACCGGCATTGGCTTTATCACCTACCTTATTCTTTGGATGGCTATTCCTGAGGCAAAAACGACCGCACAGAAACTTCAAATGCGCGGGGAACCAGTCAACCTCAGCAATATTGAACGAAGCGTAAAGGAAGAGCTGGAAGGTGTTAAGGAACGATTTGGCAGGTTTCGTGAAGAAAATCAAGGCACTGGCCAATCGTTAAGAAAGACGATAAATAGAGGATTGAATTTTATTATCAATATTCTTGAATGGCTTTTCAAACTAGTTTTTAAGTTTTTTGGACTGCTCTTTATTCTTGTTTGCTTAGTTATTGGCTTTACGCTGTTTGTCGCATTGTTTGGAGTTATAGCAAGCACTTGGAATTTCGGAGGGATCGATTTTATTTCTATTGACGGTAATATTCTCGGACTTAATGCTGCAGAAGCCATTTTAGGATCCGGAATAGAACTCACATTGATGCGGATTGGAACCCTGCTGACTCTACTATTTCCCATTCTTGGACTTATAACAGTACTCGCCAAAGCCTTTAAAAAGCCTTTGGCTAATGCCAGATTAGTCAATATTGTTGGCGGAACGAGTTTCTTCATAGGACTTGCATTACTCTTGTATGCAGGAGGTAATGTCCTTAGCAGTTTCAAAGTGAGCACCACAGAAATGAGAACTGTAGAACTGCAAGGAAGCTCTTTTGATCTCCGTACCGAATTACTTGAAGAATCCGATGGTTTTCTCTTCGAAATAGACGACGACAATCTCCGAATCGAAAATGTTAAACTAAACATCAAAAAGTCTTTTGACCCTTCGGCTTCATTGTCTATGAAACATCGCGCAAGAGGCTCGAGTAATTCAGATGCTCGAAAACGTGCTATGCAGTTCGACTATCCTTTCGAGCAAGTTGGACCTGTTATGAGCCTGAGCGAATATTTCACCGTACCTGAGCAGGCCTTGTACCGAGGTCAAGAGCTGGAAGTAACATTGTATCTCCCCTTAGGTAGTGAAGTGTACTTAGATCCAAGTGTTGAAAATCTATTGTACGGCATTGAAAACGTCCATAACATGTGGGACGGCGAAATGATTGGGCACACTTGGAAAATGGAGCGTCGCGGTCTAGTGTGCATGGACTGCGAAGAAATCGATTACTTTGAATCCGAGGCGGTCGAAGCGCAAATAGAAGCGCTTGAACTTGAGATCAAAAAATTAAAAGAAAACTAGACCCCTACTCTAGTTCTCACTGTGCAGTCGGCGCTGCAAGCGTCGGCTTTTTTAATACCTCAAACAAAGAATTGTAAAGAATACGTTCAAAACCATGAGCACCCAAATACTCATTGGGTTCTTAGCATGACCCGATGCTGTAATTCTGGTGAATAGCGTAGATAATACAAACCAAGCGACATAATTCGACATTGGGACAGTAACACCTTTCCAACTCCAAAAATTCAACTCAATAGCTACTGGCTCGATCAGAACATCCATAGCAGTCATCGCAACACCTACCAATAAAGATTTGGTCCATACCGAGGAAATCTTGACCGACAACACATCATACATGGAGCGAATCAAAAGCCACCACAGCACACCGATCATCAAAGGCGTGTTTGCAACAGAGAATCCCAAAGCGCTACCGTAGGTGTATTCACCAAATGGCCAACCGGTATTCGTTCCTACTACTTCAATGGCAAAACCAAGTACGACAGGGAGTATATAGGTGAACTTGTTTTTGGGAGATTCTGTACACACCAAATACACTGCCATCAGCAAAAGCAGGTTGTAGGAAGTGAGAAAAACGAAATCCTGACGCCAATGCCCACCCAATAAAAACAGGCCAATGGTGTGAAAAAAGATAATCACATACCCACCATAGTGGCGAAAAAATGAGCGGATTGTCGAAAAGTCCAATTGCATCAGTAATAAGTCGGTCGAGACATTTGCAAGTTAAACACTCTTTAGTGATTCAAACGCATCCCGAGATCTAGTTTCTTTCATCAAATCCTCAATACACCAATCTGCTGCTAGTTTGGCACTATGAAGACATAATGGTATGCCTCCCCCAGGATGAGCACTACCTCCGCAAAAGTAAAGGCCACTATATTGACCGAGCTTCTTATTAGGATGTCTAAGAAATGCAGAAAGTTGATTATCCGAACTTGTTCCGTAAAGCGCTCCTCCTGCACTAGAGGTGTATTGCTCAATCAAAACTGGATCTAAAACGCGCTCGGTAGCTATTAATTCTTCGAGGTTTACCTCCAATTCCTTAGAAAGACGATTAATTATTGTTGCTTTTGTTTTTTCTCTGATTGCCATCCAATCCTGCCCAGTATTCGGGGGTACGTTCACCATTACGAACCAATTCTCACAACCTTCAGGTGCATCATCTTTTTCAAGCTTACTAGATATATTGACATAGATTGTCGGGTCTACCCAAAAACCTTCATTTGACGCAATACTATCGAATTCTTTCTTATAGTCCTTCGAAAAAAAGATGTTATGTAAATCCAATTGGTCAAAAGTTTCTTGAATACCCCAATAGAAAATTAGCGCACTTGTACTCGGTTTCTGAGCTAAGGTTCTTTTCGGTCTACGGACTTTATCATCCATCAAGTGTTTATAGGTGTGGTGCACATCGCTATTTAAAACGACTGAGTCAAACTCTATGTATTCGTCGTTAATCAACAATGCATGAAATGTGTTATCTCTTACGCAAACTTTATTGACTGGTGTATTCAAATGAATGTTCACACCGACTTCTTTCGCAAGGATGGTTAGGCTCTTCGCAATCTCATGCATCCCTCCTTTTGGCAGGTAAGTACCAATACCATGTTCTAAGTGATTAATCATTTGCATGATCCCTGGAGTACGATAAGGATTAGAACCATTGTAAGTCGCATAACGATTGAACAGCTGAACTAATTCTGGCGCCTCAAAATACCTCCCATTGAGAGCATTCAAAGACCTAAAGATTCCTAGGGACGGAATTTTTCGAATCACCTTGAGTATTTCACGATTAGAAAAAGTCGATTTTCTATGAAGGCTTTTCTCCAAAAAATACGGTGCTGTCAATTCATATTTTTCTCGGGAATGATTTAAATATTCGTTCGCCGATCGTGCTTCCTTCGCACCAAACACCCATTCAATATTCTGTAAGTTTTCGGTTTGATCGGAAGTAAAAGTCATCGATTTTCCATTGGGCCAATAGTAGCGGCAGGCAGTATGGTGGCGAGTATAGTTGAAGTAATCACGGGGATTTTTACCACACAATTTGAACAGATCATCTACCAATTCAGGCAAGGTGAATAACGAAGGGCCTGCATCGAATCGAAAACCGTCTTGCTCATAAACGGTCATTTTCCCGCCAGTGTAGCCATTCTTTTCAAATAGGTGTACGTCCAAGCCTTGATTTGCAAGGCGAATAGCTGAGGCTAAACCCGCCACTCCGGCACCGACAACGGCTATTGATTTTTGAGACATAATTAAGGGTATTATCCATGAA
>JACESW010000043.1 GCA_013911625.1 Cryomorphaceae bacterium
ATTTTAAACTTCTGTGAATCAAATATTTAAAAAAGAAGCATGGTCGGTTTTGGCAGATTCTGCCAAGAATTTTGGTTTTGTCGCTACCGCTCAGGATACGGACAACTATGCACGGCTCTGGTCAAGGGACAGCGCTATTGCTTCTTTAGCGGTATTGTCGCACGGAAAAGAAGAGCTTTACCCAGCGGTTAAGAGCAGTGTCCTTAATTTATTGGAAGCGGTGGGCGAAGGTGGCGTGTTTCCGTCGAACGCCAGCTTTGATAATGACGAAAAACGTACAGGACAAAGCTATGGTGGGCCTGTAGGGCGAACAGACAGTCCTTTTTGGTGGGCTGTAACAGCGCTATCTTATATGGAGGCTGTACAAGATTTAAGCATTAAAGCTGTTGTTGCAGAGGCCATAGAAGAGATCGAGCGTAGAGCACAAGCTTGGGAGTTCAATAACAAGCATTTAATGTATTCACCGGCCAGTAGTAACTGGGCAGATGAGTATCCCGTTGAAGGATATATTCTGCTTAATAATGTATTGAGATACTGGATGTTAAAAAAAGCATCTAGGTTACTTTCATCTGAGAAATATGCAAACAAGGCCCAGAAGATCTCGGGTGCGGTCAAGTACCACTTCTTTGGTGAGCCTGCTCAAACGGAGCTTTTATTTACCCCTGCTCAGTTGACGAAGGTGGATTCTATGGAAGGTGGTGAACGTATTTTGATGAGCTTCACTCCAGGTTCTGCACTGAATCACATAGACACATTGGGATGGAGTATTTCTATGCTTCTAGGGATGACGAGTGAATCGACAACTAAAAAGATGGTCGAGCGATTGCGTGAAGAAATAGGCGGCTCATTGGCGCCTGCACACTGGCCCATTATTGATGAATACCACGGGTTATGGGGTGCTATTGCCTCAAATTATGCATATGGTTTCAAAAACCATCCAGGTCATTTCCATAACGGGGGTGTTTGGGGGTTGACTCAGGGCTTTATGGCGGCTGCGATGAATACCTTGGTTGGCGTGGACCATGCCTATATGGTTGCCTATGAGCGTATGCTACAAGAATCTATGGCGGATCATCCTTTTGCGGAATATTACTCCTATCCGGATTTGAAGCCTGGCGGCGTAAAGAACTTGTGCTTTTCTGCCGGGTCTTATTTGATTGCCGCCGCGGCAGCGGATCAAGGTGAAGCGTTCACTGCGATTTTTGAACGAAGGTTGCAGATGCTGATGGCCAAGGCGGAGAAGATTGCTGAGGAATTGGCTCGGGAGGTGGTTCAAAAATCGCCGGCTAAGGTCTATCGAGTGAGTGGCGAGAGCGGCTGTGGCAAGACCACTTTGGCGAAGGCTATTGTGAAAGAATTTGAGGCACAAGGGAAGAAGGCTATGTTGATATCACAGGACGAGTATTTTCATTTGCCGCCGCGGCAGAACCACAATAAACGGGTGGAGGACTTTGAGTGGATCGGGCTCGGCGAGGTCGACTGGAAGATGTTGAATGGGGTCATTGATCAGGTTTTGAATCCTGCAGTTGCTGCTGTGGAGGTGCCGGAGATGAATTGGGAATTGGACACGAAAGAGTGGAAGACGATGGAGGCTGATCAGGTTGAAGTCGTAGTTATAGAAGGCACATATGTGCTTGGTGACAAGCGCGATGGTGAGGTTGGGATATTTTTTGAGCACACCTATGTGGACACCAAGGAAAATAGATTGGCGCGTAACCGAGAGGTTGTGGACGATTTTATTCAGCGCGTTTTAGAAAGAGAACATGGGATCATCAGCGCCTTGCGGAATGACGCGGATCTTGTGGTAAACAAAGATTACACACTAACAACACGATAAATGATGAAAAAGGTAACATTAATTTTCATTGGGTTGGCTTTTGCGGCTTGTACAGGACCGCAAGAGGTGGTTTCCAGCCCAGATGGTAAAGTTCAAGTGATTGTAGGTCTAACTCCCAAGGGATCTATTCAATATGCAGTAGACTTTAATGGCAAAGAGGTCATAGGTTCGTCGACCCTTGGGTTCGATTTTGTAGAGGCAGAGGATCTTTTGGACGGATTTGAATTGGCCACAGTAGATGTAAAAGAAGTAAGCGATGCTTACACGATGCAGTGGGGGCCAAATACCGAGCTTTCGTACACGCATACCGAGGCTACATTCAACTTTACGCATGTCCCAACAGGTAGAACTTTAGGCGTAGTATTCCGTGCGGCAAATGATGGTTTTGCTTTCCGTTATTTGATTCCTCAACAGGAAGAAGGACAGCTGGTTGTGAAGGCTGAGAAGTCTGAATTCAACTTGTCTGAAGACGCGCTGGCGCATTGGATTCCGGGCGACTGGGAGATCTATGAGCACCCGTATAATCACACTAAAGTGAGCGAGATTGATGCCTTGAGCAAGGCCAACCACCCGAATTTGGCAGCAACGGTTATTGTGGAAAACAGTGTAAGCACGCCGGTTACTTTTGAGTACAAGGACGGTACGCACATGAGCATTCATGAGGCAGCGCTTGTAAATTATTCAGGCATGACTTTACGCCGCGAGGGCAAGCACGGTTTTGTAAGCTCGCTAGTAGGGCGTGAAGACGGCAACAAGGCTACTATTCCTACGCCGTTCAAAACGCCTTGGAGAATGGTGACTTTGGGTGATGAAGCGACTGATTTGCTAGCATCACACTTGATGTACGATCTGAATGAGCCGAACCAAATGGGCGATATCTCAGAGTGGTTTGCGCCACAGAAGTACGTAGGTATTTGGTGGGAGATGCACATGGGCAAAAGCACTTGGGACTATGGCATGACTCAGGACATGGGCACGTGGATTGACGACGGTCGTGAGCACGGCCGCCACGGGGCAAACAACGAAAACACACGTATGTATATTGACTTTGCTGCTGAGCACGGATTTAGCGGTGTTTTGGTGGAAGGCTGGAACACGGGCTGGGAGCACTGGATTGGTTTTGACGATCGTGAAGGGGTGTTCGATTTTGTGACGAGCTATCCAGACTATGATTTGAAAGAGCTTCAAGAATATGCAAAAAGCAAAGGCGTGAGTTTGGTGATGCACCACGAAACCTCGGCGGCACCGCGTACTTATGACCAGCAGATGGATACTGCTTATGCCTTGATGCAAGCCAACGATATTCATTTGGTGAAGTCGGGCTATGTAGGTCCGCTATTGCCAAAGGGAGAATACCACCACGGTCAATGGATGGTAAACCACTATAACAATGCTGTTAAGAAAGCATATAACTATCAGATTGCCGTGAACACTCACGAGCCAATAAAGGGAACTGGATTGGAGCGTACTTGGCCGAACTGGGTAGCTCGCGAAGGTGCCCGTGGACAAGAGTTCAATGCGTGGAGTATCGAGAAAGGAAACTACGTGGATCATATTCCAACCATGGCCTTTACAAGATTCTTAAGCGGCCCAATGGATTATACACCTGGGGTATTCCAACTTCATACAAAAAGCGGCCCTGATGGCGACAATAGAGTTCGCTCGACTGTGGGCCAGCAATTTGGTTTGTATGTTGTTGTTCCGTCGCCTATTCAAATGGCGTGCGATCTTCCTGAGAATTACGAAAAGCATTTGGATTGGTTGCAGTTCATTAAAGATGTTGCAGTTGATTGGGAGCGTAGTATTCCCGTTGCAGGAAAAGTAGGCCAATATGTGGCTTGGGCGCGAACGCCGAAGGAAAACGATAACTGGTACCTAGGCGCTGCAAATGCCGACGGAGAACACCAGCTGAGTATTGCGCTAGACTTCCTTGAGGAAGGAGCTACTTATGAGGCACAAATCTATCGCGATGCAGACGATGCCGATTGGGAAACCAATCCGTATGCAGTGACTATTGAAACGAAAACGTACGTGAACGGCGATAGCTTTGATGTTCGTTTGGCTTCAGGCGGTGGCTTTGGTGCTATTCTAGTGAAGCAGTAAAATTATGGGCGAAAGCCCGAATAGACCCCGGCGCGCAGCGCCGGGGTTTTTTGTATTTTAAAGGAAACCTTAGACCCATGTCACAGACTAAACCACTCTGGCACTGGCCAGCCATTGCAACCGCCGTGCTTTTATCTATTCCGTTGATTGGAGGATTTTTTAGCGAAAACGTTGATTGGTCGCCATTTGACTTCTTAATAGGTGGCGCATTAATCTTTGTTGTTGCTTGTGTAGAGTTGCTTCTATGGCGCTCATTGCCGAAGAAAGGAAGGTGGCCAGTAATGCTGTTATTGATGCTCTTATTCGCCATCCTATGGGCGGAAATGGCGGTAGGGATTTTTGGTTCTCCCTTGGCCGGTAGCTAAGCGTTATTTTTTGAGGTATTCGAGCATGGCAATATATACGCCGTTGCTCCACCCAAAGCCATCTTGGACGTCGTACTCTCCGCCTTTGCTTAGGTTTTCTGGTTCAACCACATTGTACTTTTCCACGAATTTGCCGCGCGCGTTGTAGATAATATCGCACGTACGTATCCATCTTGTCGCGAGGTCTCGGGCCTCCTTTTTAAACCCGTAGCGGTCCAAACCCATCACGGCGATCCATTGCAAAGGCGCCCAACCGTTTGGGGCATCCCATTGTTGACCACTGTTTATCGGAGTAGTTAAAAGTCCACCAGCTTCTAGTAATTGAGGGAGGTGCTGTTCTACGGTAAACGCCGCTTGGTCGGCCGTTGCTGCACCCACAAAGAGCGGGTAGAACACCGCTGCGCTCACAGCCCCTGAGCCGGTACCACTTCTTAGGTCAATGTCTTGGAAGCCGTCTTCGGTAAAGAACTCTGTTTGAAGCTTGAGTTTACGCTCGTAGGCTGCATCCTCGTAGACCTTATTCCCGGTGAGGTTGAACAGGAGTTCTTCTAGGAATAGAAGGAGTGAGTTGAGGTCAACTGGCGCAATGTCCATGGTATGAATGGTGCCTAGGTCCATAGGGTCACTGAGCCATCTTGAAGAGAAGTCCCAACCGCTTTCGCAAGCGGCACGAAGGTGCTGGAAGAAAAGGGGGTGCTTCTTAGCGTGCCCCTCCCATTCTAGATCGGTACGGTACATTTCGATTCGGGGTGAGCTTCCAGCGTCCCAATATGTGGTTTTTCCCTCTTCATTGCGGTGCTCGGTGGACCAGAAGGCATATTCCTTTTCGAGTGCCGGTAGATAGCGATCGTAAACGTCCATGGGCTCCTCCGAAGATTTGGCATACGCATCAACCATAAGCGCAAAGAAAGGGGGCTGAGAGCGCGAGAGAAAGTAGGTGCGGTTGCCGTTGGGAATGTGTCCGTAGGTGTCGATAAAGTGGGCGAAGTTGTCTAGGAGGTCGCCCACCCAAGAGCGGTGTCCGTGTGCGAGTAGGCCTAATTGTGTGAAGTAGCTGTCCCAATAATAGACTTCTTGAAACCTGCCTCCAGGCACGATGTAGGAGTGTGGAAGGGGAACTTTCGTGCTGAGCACATCTGTAGGGTCAGCACTGCGGTGCAGATAAGGCCATAGCGCTCTGATATGTTCCTCCGGTGAGCGGTTAGGGTCAGCAGCAAAATCGACCTCCACAGCTTGGGCGGGTTGAAAGTGTTTTTCGAAGAAGGACTTTAGATTAAAATTGGTCCCGGATTTTTCGTCGTTGTAAAGGGCAAGAACCTCGACTATGGGAGTAGTGAGTTCTGCATCGCTGATGTATTTCTCGTCTTCCCAGATGCCACTAGTGTGCAAATCGACAAAGAGTTCGCCAAGAAGTTGATCAATCGTATTCACCTTGAGAATTTACGCTTTCTTGGTCAATCTTCTCAAGACAAATACCGCGATGAGTAGGAGGGTCATGGGCACCAATGTGAAGTAGAATGC
The DNA here is from genome assembly GCA_013911625.1 of Cryomorphaceae bacterium. The sequence continues at coordinate 5,827 of JACESW010000043.1, forward strand.
ACCGCCGCCCAATCGCTCAAAAAAGTAGGCAGTGATTCGAGAACCTAGGGTGCCGCCCGTAGCAGAAAACAGCACGATAAGGCCGGTCATTGGGCTGTGCATTTTCTTGGGTAGGGCACTGAGTACTACGCTGTTTAATAGCGGGTAGATTGGGGCAATGAAGAGCCCTACTAGAGGGAAGATGAAGGCAAGCAACGGCAGTCCAAAAATCGTGGCTGCATTTTGACTTACTTCACGGTCTAGCGCCTGTGGGAGGACAAAGGCGACCATGAGCATGGCTCCGATTATAGCTCCTGAGATGACAAGGGTCCAGTGGAAGCGCTCGCTTAATTGGCCACCGAGGATTCTACCTAAACCCAGGGTAATGGCAAGGATACTGGCCATACGAATACTGTTGCTTTCGCTTAGTGCCAAGACCTTCTCATTAAACGTAGGCAACCAAGTCATAATGCCCTGCTCTACCATCACGTATAGAAAGGCAGAGAAGACGAATACGACGACTAAAAGCTTAGCGATGAGTCCGAGCATAGCAGAAAACTCTTCGCTCAGGGGCGTACTGTTTTCCTCTTTTGGAAGCTCAGGAATGCGCGCAAGGAAGGCTACGGCCACTAGAACTAAACCTGTGAGTAGGAGGTATACGTTGAGCCAAGCGCTTGGGTCTGTTTCGCTGTTAAAAGCAGGGAAAAGGAAATAGGCCAAGGCAATACCGAACATGAAGGTTCCTTCTACGGAACTCATCAGTGCATTGTGTTCTTTTTCTCCTGAAGTCACTTCTCCTATAGACCCGTATACTGCAACCTTGATCAGGGCAAATGAAGACCCAACAATGGCAAATAGGATTTGAGAAGAAACAAAGCTATTTCCCGCCCACATCTGTATCAGCCCTAGTGAGGTAATAGACAGCGCAATGACCATGATTTTCTTGTAGCCAATGCGAGGGACAAAGCTGGCAATGAGGAAGGAGACGATGGCAACAGGCATGTCCTTGAACAGCTCAAGGGTGCTGGCCTGCACTTCGCTCACGCCATAGTTGTTAATGCTTTTTAGGATGACGATTCCTACACTATTCAGTAGGATGGCGTACACAAAGAAGTTAATGTGCAACGCCCATTTGAACGGCTTATTCATTTCCTGTGTAGGTCGTTAAGTTGGCATCTAGGTAGGCCCCTAATGTGCGCCCTTGGCTCACCCCAATCTCGATGGCCGGCATGTAGTGAATACCGCCGTACAATCTCGAAATGGCAGCTTCATCAGAGGCAGCGGTGAAGCTTTCGTAGGAGCGGTCAGGAAGTCCGTATACGCGTTCTGTAGAATCTTGGAAGGCAAAGTTCTCACCAAAGACGCCCGTGAGCATCACTCCGGCAGCACCGGAAATCACACTGTGCCCCGAGGTATACTCCGGGAATGGAGGCGTTTGCAGCAGCGGGGTCCAATTCTCGTCAAAATTCTCATTAATCACTGTCTCTGGGCGAACTAACTCTGAACGGTACTTCTCGTCCCAACATGAGATGAAACCGTCAAACAGTCCCGTAGCAGCGCGCAAGTGTGCATTGATGGTTGTACCGTAATCTGCTCCTGCTTTGCGACAAGCAATGCCTGTAATACCCATCCAGTGACCTCCTGGAGTGATCTTTTTGGTCGCCAGCATCACGTGACCGCGGTGCACACTCACATACGGGTTACAATCCCAAAACTGTGCAATAGCTTCTTGCTCTGGAGTTAGGTTGTTCACGGTATGGTAGACCTCCATGAGGTCTTTGTAGAATTTCGAGGCGGTATCCAGAGAAGGCGTTGGAGGCGGAACGGGTTTGAACATCTGCGCGCTGTCCATGACAAGCGTACGAATATTTCTCCAGTGCGGTTCGATACCGTCCATGTAATCCGGAGGCGTCGGCTTCCAGCGCATCGGATCGTCGTTGATTTCGTATTTGGTAAACGTGCGGCTCTGGTTGTAGTTATCGCCCTGGGCCCAATTCAAAACAGCTTCCGCAACGCGCTGTCCATAGTCGCGGCTCACGGCAATAGCTTCATCGCTGTGGTGCTCACTCATCTTTTCGAACAAGCCGTCCATATGTGCCTGCATGCGGTCTTCTGAGAAAATCAAGGCCTTACCGACCACCCCCAAGGCATGGAGCGAAGCCAATTCGGGCACGTAATGTTCATCCGTTGGTGCCGGTTCGATAGTAGGGAATTCGTGGAATTGACCCGCGAGAGAACGGTAATTTGTATGGCTTTGCGCCACTACTTCGTAAGCCGCTGCGCCAGAGTAGGCATATACTCTAGCGGCCACTGGTGGCGAGAAAATATCGTGCACCAAGATGTCTGTGATTGCTTGATAGGCGTTCTGCAGATCACGTGAATAGTCGTTGTACGGCTCCTTCGGACCTTGGCAAGAGGTCGCGATAAAGGCGCTTAAAGTGAGTGTTAGTAGAAGTCGTTTCATGTATTGTTGTGTGATTAACAGTCGCAGAAATAGCGTGCAAGGCCAGTTTCAAAGGAGATATCCGTGGTGTCCGCGGCTTTCGGAAGCAGGATCCAGTTGAAGCTGAAGTTGTCGCACAACAGTTGGTTGCATTGGGTTTCATCGACGGTTTTCAGGGCATAACGCCACCCTTCGGGCGTACTTGTTAGTTTCAGGTAATTCGTGGCGAGGCAGCTGATTTCAGTAGAGAAGCCAATCAAAGTGTATTGGTCAAAATCGATTTCAGGATACACGCAGTATGGGC
>JACESW010000044.1 GCA_013911625.1 Cryomorphaceae bacterium
AAATGGGGTCTCCTGAAGATATGGGCAACTTCATCAATGCAGTCATTGACGAGCGTGCCTTTGATAAAATTGCTTCTTACATCGACTTCGTCAAGGAACAAGACGATGCGGAAATCATCGCAGGTGGCAGCTACGACAAGAGCGTAGGTTACTTTGTAGAGCCAACCGTAGTAGTTACCTCAAATCCTAAGTTCCGCACCATGGTAGAAGAAATCTTCGGCCCTGTGCTTACTATCTACGTTTACGAAGATGCCGATTGGGCTGCAACTCTAGAGTTGGTCGACAATACCTCAGATTACGCCTTAACCGGTGCGATCTACTCTGCGGACCGCTATGCTGCTATCGAAGCGATGAACGCCCTAGAAAATGCTGCCGGTAATTTCTACATCAATGACAAGCCAACAGGTGCAGTCGTTGGCCAGCAACCGTTTGGCGGAAGCCGCGGCTCAGGAACAAACGATAAGGCCGGTTCTTACATGAACCTACTTCGTTGGGTAAACGCTCGCACGATTAAGGAGTGCTTGGTTCCTCCAACGGATTACCGTTACCCATTCTTGGGATAATACAGAGATTGAAAATAAAAAGGGCGCCCAATGGGCGCCCTTTTTTATGGGTCTTAATTGACTTTGTAATTGAATCGAATCGCGTACAATAAGACAGGCATTCGAGCGCCAAAATTGTACCCTAACTTCCAAGCCGTCTCACCGTAAAAATCTGCATTTGGACCCGCCCAATTTCTTGTTCTCCCACGTTCTGCAGCCAATATCATATCTATGCGCGATGCGTCCTGCAATGGAGTGAGTAGAACCACTTCACCAAAATCGTCGTAATAGAATCCATCCGTGAACTTATAATTGGTAAACCCGGCGTTCATAGTCAATCCAAAGTAGGTTTCTCGATTAGCGTTCCACATAGCAGTGTTTTGCCAATACCAGCGCCGTCCGAATTCGAAACGCCCGTAGTTCTGGATCTCAACGTACAAATTGAAATTGTAGTTCGCACTTTCCACACTGTTGCTCCCTCTGAGGAATCCGTGAGTATATAAAAGCCAACCCGAGCGTTGTGTACGGTATTCTACACCCGCATCAAAATAGCCGAAAGGCATTGTTAAAGGATTCCCCTTCACCACTAATGATGGAACATTCTGCTTGAAACGATCAACAATTCGTACGCCGGGTTGAACCAAGCGCTGGGCATTTAACGACATGGCGCAAATGAAACCCGCCATTAACAAGCTGTATCTGAGCAATGATTTCTTATTCATAATCAACAACTTAAGATTTAACTTTTGGTACATGGAATCCTTGAATCTCCTTTCTAGTGAGGTAAACCACCTTCTTTGTCTCAAAGAACTCGTCCGAAAAGAATTGGTTCAAATGGGTGAGCTGCGCCTTTAGCGGTCCCAGCTCCTCTGCCAAATCTCCCCCTTTCAAATACAACAAGCCGTTTGGACGCTTGTCGTCAAAGTTTTTCTTGGTCAATTTTCCTTTGATCCATGGTATAAAGCGTTGCATATGAGTCACCGCACGAGAGACTACAAAGTCATATTGGTACTTCAATTCCTCAGCGCGAACATGCGAGCCTTCCACATTCTCCAATCCAAGCGCCTCTGCGACCGCATTGACAACTTTGATCTTCTTACCAATGGAATCGACCAAATGAAATTCTGTTTCGGGAAAGAGAATGGCCAATGGAATACCGGGAAAACCACCACCTGTACCCACATCAAGTACTACCTGCCCCGGCAAGAAATCATAGACCTTCGCTATACCTAAACTGTGCAAGACGTGCTTTAAGTAAAAGGACTCCATATCCTTGCGACTAATGACATTGATCTTAGCATTCCACTCCTCATAAAGAGGCCCAAGACGCTCAAATTGCTCCTTCTGTTTCTGGGTCAATTCTGGAAAGTGCTCGAAAATAAGTTCTGCTGTATACATGTGGCAAAGATATGCCCGGCAGTTGGTACTTTTGTGCCTAATGAAATTCCAACTCGAACATACCGATCCAAAGAGTTCTGCACGCGCAGGAACCATCACCACAGATCACGGTCAAATACAAACGCCTATCTTCATGCCCGTAGGAACTGCGGGTACCGTGAAGGGTGTACATACCAAAGACCTGAAGGAGGATACCAAAGCCCAAATCATCTTGGGCAATACCTACCACCTCTTCTTACGTCCTGGAACGGGCATATTGAAAGACGCCGGCGGTCTGCACAAGTTCAACGGTTGGGATCGACCTATTCTTACGGACAGCGGCGGCTACCAGGTCTACAGTCTCGCCAACCAGCGCAAGATCACCGAGGAAGGTGCCACCTTTGCCTCTCACATTGACGGAACCAAACACTTGTTCACTCCTGAACGCGTCATGGACATCCAGCGTGAGATTGGTGCAGATATCATCATGGCCTTCGATGAATGTCCACCTTATCCAAGCACTTACGATTACGCTAAAAAGTCCATGCACATGACCCACCGTTGGCTCGATCGATGCTTTGACCGCTTGGACCAAGTGGAACCCCTGTACGGCTATAATCAAACGCTTTTCCCAATCATCCAAGGCTCTACCTACGAGGACCTCAGAAATGAATCTGCAGAATATATCGCAGGTAAAAATGCAGACGGTAATGCCATTGGGGGCCTCAGCGTTGGTGAACCTGCTGAAGAAATGTACAAACATGCTGCAGGTGCATGTGCCATCTTGCCAAAAGATAAACCGCGGTACCTCATGGGTGTAGGAACGCCCGCAAACATCTTGGAGAACATCAGCCTCGGGGTAGATATGTTTGACTGTGTCATGCCTACTCGCAATGGACGTAATGGACAAATCTTTACCAGCGAAGGCATCGTAAACATCCGCAACAAAAAATGGGAAAATGTACACGAGCCTCTTGACCCGAACGGAACAAGCTTCGTGGACAGCCAATATAGCAAGGCATACGTGCGCCATCTCATACATAGCAAGGAAAGCCTGGGCGCTCAAATTGCCTCGATGCACAACATCCGCTTTTACCTATGGTTGGTAGAACAAGCGCGCGCGCACATCATCGCCGGTGATTTTGCAAGCTGGAAAAACGAGATGGTTCCGAAATTAGAGCGTAGATTGTAGTTGTGAACAAGTTGGATTGGTACATACTGCGCAAATTCATGGGCAGCTTCTTTTTGACCATGATTTTAATCTTGGCCATTGCTATCGTTTTCGACATTAGCGAAAAGATCGATGATTTCCAAAATGGTGCGACCATGAACGAAATCGTCTTTGATTACTACATCAATTTCGTCGCTTTTTACGGCAACCTATTCAGCGCACTCATTCTATTCATATCGACCATTTGGTTTACCTCTAGAATAGCCTCAAACACAGAAGTAGTGGCCATCCTGACTTCAGGTACCAGCTTTAATAGGCTCCTTCGTCCCTACTTCATTGGGGCTTCCATCATCTGTATTCTATCCTTAACATTAAATCACTTGTTGGTACCTCAAACCAACATCAAGCGGATTGCCTTCGAGGAGAAGTATATCACAGGGGTGAATCGTCCCATCAACCAAAAAGTACACAGGCAGGTTCTACCTGGCCATTATGTATACTTCGAAACCTTCTCAGGCCTTCGCCAAAGCGGGTACCAATTCACTTATGAAACCTTCGACGATCACCGACTAATATCCAAACTGAGTGCTGATTTCGTTCGTTTAGATACCGCAACTGGTGCTTGGCGCCTTGACAACTATCGCCTAAGAACGGTAGACAGTCTTGGCAATGAATTCATAGCGACGGGCAGACGATTAGACACGGTTCTTCAATTTTCTTCGGAGCAAATCGCACCTAAGCTGAGCTCCATAGCCACCATGAATTCAAAAGAACTCAGCGCCTTTATTGCCCAAGAAGAAATTACTGGGAACGAAAACATCGCATCGTATCAAATGGAGATGCAGCGCCGTTCCTCCTACCCGCTTAGCTCTTATGTATTTGTTTTGCTCGCCGTATCCTTGGCAAGCCAGAAGAAACGCGGAGGACTTGGTATTAATATTGCCATCGGATTGGTTATTTGTGCGGTCTATGTTTTCGCCATGCAAATCTCTCAAACCTTTGCAACTACAGGAGTTTTATCTTCCGATAAATGGTTGGGGAAAACATTGATGTGGATTCATATTCAACCCGCGGAATTTGCGATCTGGTTACCTAACCTACTGTTTGCGATCATCGCTGTTTGGCGGTACAATAAAGCGCCAAAATAAAATGAATTCATATACCAAGGATCAACTCAATCTGCACTTCATTGTGTTCATCTGGGGCTTCACCGCCATCCTCGGTAAGTTCATTAGTATCGACGCTTTGGCATTGGTTTACAACCGTACGGCAATTACGTCGGTAGCCATTGGAATATACCTCCTTGTCTTAAAAAGAGGCTTTAAGGCCAATTCAAAGGACCTTCTCTTCATGTGGCTTTGCGGTATTCTCATCGCGGTCCATTGGATCACCTTTTTCGGAGCCATCAAAATTTCAAACGTCAGCATCACGCTGGCAGGTGTTTCTACTGGAGCCCTTTGGTCGTCGTTGCTAAGTCCGATTTTATCCAAAACAAAGTTCGATCCTATAGAACTCCTGCTCGGACTCTTAGTCATCTTGGGAATAGGTATAGTTTTTTACGAAGAACCCAATACGGCTGATATTCGACACTTGTCCTATTTTGGTTTCGAGCTGACGAATTTTCAATTGGGACTCATCATCGCTCTTTTCAGCTCGATGCTCAGTGCCTCCTTTAGCATACTCAACAAGCAACTGGTGACGCGTTATCCCAAACCCGTCCAAGTCACTTTCTGGGAGCTCACTTTTGCGTTCCTTTCTATAGTCATCTACTCGCTCATTGTCGGTGATAATCCTATGAACCTGTGGGCAACACAAAATTCTGATTGGATCTACATCGCCATACTCGCACTTGCATGTACCGCCTATCCATTCATTAAAAGTGTCGAACTGCTTAAACGCCTGACGCCCTTCAGTGTGATGCTCGCAATTAATCTTGAACCGGTTTACGGCATCCTCTTGGCAGCATTATTTTTCGGAGCTTCCGAAAGCATGTCTCCCCAATTTTACATCGGGGTATTTATCATATTAGGAACCGTTATCGCCAACGGTATTATAAAAGCACGCAAAAGAAAAGGCTAAAGCAATTTGTTTTGGTATTTTGCGGGCTGTGAAAACACATGAAACATGGAATATCTTTCTTTCGAAAAACCTATCGAAGAGCTTGAAATTCAACTAAATAAAGCTCTTGAACTGGCAGATGAAACGGGCGTTGATATGGCAAAAACCATAGACGACATCCGCAAAAAGCTAGTGGATAAGAAAAAGGAAATCTACGGGAACTTAAGCGCTTGGGAGCGAGTTCAACTCTCTCGTCACCCACAGCGTCCATATACACAGGCGTACATCGATGCGCTGACCGAAGGCAATTTTATTGAATTACACGGCGATCGAGGCGTGAAAGACGATAAAGCCATGATTGGCGGTTGGGGCAAAATGGGCGACCAAACTTACATGTTCATCGGCCAGCAAAAAGGGGTGAACACAAAAATGCGTCAGTACCGCAACTTTGGCATGGCGAATCCTGAAGGGTACCGCAAAGCACTTCGATTGATGAAACAAGCTGAAAAGTTTGGCAGACCTATTGTAACTTTAATCGATACCCCTGGAGCTTTCCCTGGTTTGGAAGCTGAGGAACGTGGACAAGGCGAAGCCATTGCTAAGAACATCATGGAGATGTCTCGTCTTAAAGTTCCTGTGATTTGTATCATCATTGGCGAAGGGGCATCAGGAGGTGCTATCGGCATTGGTGTTGGCGATAAAGTATTAATGCTTGAGAACACCTGGTATTCAGTAATATCTCCTGAAAGCTGTTCTTCCATTCTTTGGAGGTCTTGGGACCACAAAGAGAAGGCAGCAGAAGCCTTAAAATTGACAGCCACTGACATGAAGAAAAATGGATTGATCGACGGCATCATCAAGGAGCCATTAGGCGGTGCACATGCACATCCAGAATTGATCTTTGAAGAAGTTAAAAAGGCAATCATTAAGCATACAAAAGCATTAAGCAAATTGAACCCTGAAGAACGCGTGGAACAGCGCATGGAAAAGTTCTTTAATATGGGTGTATACGCTGAATAAGAATTATGGAAGACCCGCAATACAGCAATCAAGCGCCAAGAAATCTTGGACAGACTACCAACCTGACTGCAGGTGGCCGAGTACCGCCACAAGCAGTTGATTTGGAGGAAGCTGTATTGGGTGCACTTCTCATTGATAAGAATGCGTTAGCCAAGGTTATTGACATCTTGCACCCTGAGGCATTCTACAAGGAGCAACACAAGAACATTTACAAGTCCATCACCATCCTATTTGGTGATAACCAACCTGTAGATATTCTAACTGTTGCCGCGGAACTGCGCAAAGAGGGCATCATTAAAAAAGCTGGTGGTGAGTCTTACCTCGCACAGCTCAGCCAAAAAGTAAGTTCTGGTGCGCACATTGAGTACCACGCGCGCATTATTCTTCAAAAACACATTCAACGCGAGTTAGTGCGTATTTCTTCAGAGATTATCGAGAGTGCTTTTGATGAGACTACCGATGTCTTAGAACTGTTGGACAATGCCGAGCAAAAGCTATTCGAAGTTGCCCAAGGGAACTTGAAAAGAAATTACGAAAGCGCGGAAGACCTCATTCGTCAAGCCATCGATAAGATTGAGAATATCTCTAAGCAAGAAGGACTTTCGGGTGTGCCATCAGGTTTTGCTGCATTAGACCGTGTTACTTCGGGTTGGCAACCTTCAGATTTGATCATTCTCGCCGCTCGTCCAGGTATGGGTAAGACTGCATTTGTACTATCCATGGCTAGGAATATGGCAGTTGAACACCAGAAGAAGGTCGCTGTATTCTCACTTGAGATGTCATCTGTTCAGCTGATTACTAGGATCATATCTTCCGAAACTGGACTAAGCTCTGAGAAACTCCGTAAGGGTGATTTAACGGACAGGGAATGGAACAACCTTACTTCAGGCGTAAAAGACTTGGAAAAAGCCAACCTCTTCATTGACGACACTCCAGCACTCTCTGTGTTCGACCTTCGTGCAAAAGTTCGTCGTCTCGCTAGTACACAGGGACTAGATTTAATTATCATTGATTACCTGCAGTTGATGACTGTAGGAGGATCTAAGACCCAAGGAAACCGTGAGCAAGAAATCTCAACCATCTCTCGTTCATTGAAGTCTATCGCGAAAGAACTCAATGTGCCTGTAATCGCACTTTCACAGCTTTCGCGTGCTGTTGAAACACGATCTACTTCAAAGCGTCCGCAGCTAAGTGACCTTCGTGAATCTGGTGCTATCGAGCAGGATGCTGATATCGTAAGCTTTATTTACCGCCCACAATACTACGGCATTGAAGAATGGGAAGATGGAGACCCTTCAGAGAACCAAGCCGAAATTATCATTGCAAAACACCGTAACGGTTCTTTAGAAGATGTTCGACTTCGTTTCATCGGGGAACTTGCCAAATTCGCTGACCTTGATCAAGGGTCCACAATGATGATGGAAAGTAAAATGAACGAAGGTGGCGGAGGAGGCTATGGCGGAGGGGTTAATCCTTCTAACGACGGATACGATAATCTTCCTACACCAGGTCTTGACGGAGGCGATGTACCGTTCTAAACACGCCATATTCACGCTATTCTTTTCGCTATTACTTGGCGCCGCAAAGGGCCAAATGCTCATTCCTATGGATTACGAAGGACAGAGCGACCACTTGAAAGCCTACGGTCTTGTCTATGAGGCGATAGCTTCTGGGTACGATTGCCATTGGTTACTCAACTACAGAGGTGGGTCTTTTGCCATCCTAGATGGAGATCAGAACATCATAGAAAAAGCCCTGCGTAAGGGCATATCCTACGAAAACAGCAGTGCCCAGGCACTGCTAAACCTAATGGCTGAACTCAAAAGCCCAAGCACGAATACCAACAGTATTGAACTTGAAAGGGTACCTAAAATTGCCGTTTATTCTCCAGCGGGCAAACAGCCTTGGGACGATGCGGTTACGCTCGTGCTTACCTATGCCGAAATTCCATTTGTCACCATATACGATGAGGAAATACTCAATGGACAGCTAGAAGAATATGAATGGCTCCACCTCCACCATGAAGACTTCACAGGGCAATACGGTAAATTCTATGGAGCGTACAGAGATGCGGCATGGTACATCAATCAAAAGGCGCAGTTCGAAGCAGATGCACGTGCGTTGGGCTATTCTAAAGTAAGCCAAGTCAAAGGTGCTGTGGCAAAAACCATTTCATCGTACGTCAATAATGGTGGCTTTCTCTTCGCAATGTGTTCCGCAACCGATTCCTATGACATTGCCTTAGCTGCCGAGGGTGTAGACATTTGTGAAAGTATGTTTGACGGAGACCTCTCTGCTCCAGGAGCAGCGCTTCAGTTAGAC
>JACESW010000045.1 GCA_013911625.1 Cryomorphaceae bacterium
GCTGCAGGTTCTTATTTCATTGAAAACAAGACGGCAGAGTTCGTTGCTGAGGCTACAGCCATTTTGAATGAAGTGCGTGCGCTCGGCGGTTTAGTAGAGGCTTTGAAGAAGGGTTGGGTACAAGACCGTATTGATAGCGAGGTAAATGCCGCAATACCTAATGAGGTCTTGGGGGTTAATCTGTATCCTTTGGACGGCGAAGAGCTGCCTGAAGGTATGAAGGCTTCGAAGAGAGTGAACAGAGCCGCCCACCAAGAGCGCCACAAGGATAAAGAGATTGAGCCACTGCGTACGGTGCGATGGGCGGCTGAATTGGAAACAGAACGTCATAATAGTAAATAACGGAGCATGTCGAACACTTGGAATACACCTGAGCAGATCGAAGTCAAAGCTTCGTACGGACCTGAAGATTTAAAAGACGCCACTCATATAGGCACCTTACCGGGCGAGCCGCCGTATGTGCGCGGTCCCTATGCTACGATGTATGTTGGGCGCCCTTGGACCATCCGTCAATACGCCGGTTTTTCTACGGCTTCGGAGTCCAATGCCTTTTATCGCAGGAATTTAGCTGCCGGACAAAAAGGATTGTCTGTTGCCTTTGATTTAGCCACACACCGCGGCTACGATAGTGACCACGAGCGCGTGATGGGCGATGTCGGAAAGGCCGGTGTGGCTATTGATTCTGTGGAAGACATGAAAGTGCTCTTTGACGGCATTCCGTTAGATAAAATGTCCGTTTCCATGACGATGAACGGCGCCGTATTACCAGTGATGGCCTTTTACATAGTAGCAGCGCTGGAGCAAGGCGTCGCACTAGAGCAGCTCAGCGGGACCATTCAAAATGACATTCTCAAAGAATTTATGGTGCGCAATACCTACATCTATCCGCCTAAGGAAAGCATGCGCGTCATTTCGGACATCTTCGCCTACACGAGCGAACACATGCCGAAGTTCAACAGCATATCTATATCAGGCTACCACATGCAAGAGGCTGGTGCCACGGCCGATATTGAGATGGCCTACACGCTTTGTGACGGTTTAGAATATGTAAAGACAGGTATGGCAGCGGGATTGGACATTGATGCCTTTGCGCCGCGTTTAAGCTTCTTTTGGGGCATAGGCATGAATCCCTTCATGGAGATCGCTAAAATGCGTGCGGCCCGATTCCTTTGGGCCAAACACATGAAAGCCTTAGGGGCCAAGCATCCGAAGTCCATGGCACTGAGAACGCACAGCCAGACGTCTGGATGGTCGCTCACCGAACAGGACCCATTCAACAATGTGACGCGCACGGCTATTGAAGCTATGGCGGCAACTATGGGCGGTACACAGAGTTTGCACACCAACTCCTTGGACGAGGCCATCGCATTGCCTACGGATTTCTCGGCTCGTATTGCCCGCAATACGCAGTTGCACCTTCAAAAAGAAACAGACATCACCTTTACGGCGGATCCGTGGGGCGGTTCTTACTATGTCGAAAAACTTACGGCAGATTTAATTGCGCGCGCTGAATCTTTGATGAGTGAGGTAGACGAGCTGGGTGGCATGACCAAAGCCATAGAAGCCGGTATCCCAAAAATGCGCATTGAAGAGGCTGCAGCCAAAAAGCAGGCGCGTATCGACGGAGCTACAGATATCATTGTGGGGGTAAATGCCTTCAAAACGGCCGACCGTGCGAACATAGATATCCTAGAAGTCAAAGGGGACGAGGTCCGCGAGCAACAATTGGAAGGGTTGAAAGCGTTGAAAGCTGAAAGAGACGAGCAGGCCGTTGCTGATGCCCTCAAGGCCCTAGAAGCCGCCGCTGAAGGCGCCGCTAATTTACTAGCCCTGACAGTGGAGGCAGCGAAGTGTCGAGCGACCTTGGGAGAGATTTCATTGGCCCTAGAAAATAAATGGGGCCGTTATAAGGCGACCACAAAGACTATTAGTGGCGTATATTCGAAGGAGATGGTACAAAACGAAGATTTTGAAAAGGCGCGTGAAGCTTCTGATGCTTTTGCAAAGAAGGAGGGGCGTAGACCACGAATTATGGTTGCTAAAATGGGGCAAGACGGTCACGATCGAGGTGCTAAAGTGGTGGCTACCTCTTTTGCTGACTTAGGTTTTGACGTAGATATGGGGCCGCTGTTTCAAACGCCCAAAGAGGCTGCGAAGCAGGCTGTTGAGAACGACGTGCATATCCTTGGCGTGAGCTCTCTAGCGGCGGGACATAAAACGCTTGTTCCGGCCGTCATGGAAGCACTCAAAGAATTGGGTCGTGAAGACATCATGGTCATTGTTGGCGGGGTTATTCCTGCACAAGATTATGAGTTCTTGTACAACCAAGGCGTTGCAGGCATCTTTGGACCAGGCACACCCATAGCGAAAGCGGCCGGGGCCATCCTAGAGCTCATGCTGGAAGAATAAAAAAGCCCCGCTAATAGCGAGGCTTTTTGGTTTAGGCGGGACAGTTTAGGCGTTGCTTTTATCTCGAGGCACGCTTTCTATCGTGCTCGTTCAATAAGATTTTTCTCAATCGAATGCTTTCTGGAGTTACCTCTACGTATTCGTCTGGACCGATGTATTCCATCGCTTCCTCCAAAGAGAATTTAATTGGTGTCGCTAGGGCGGTGTTGTCGTCCTTACCGGCGGCACGCATGTTATTCAACTGCTTGCTTACACACGGGTTTACGACGAGGTCGCCTGGCTTGTTTTGTTCACCGATGACTTGGCCACCGTAGATTTCATCAGCCGGTTCGATGAAGAATTTACCGCGGTCTTGAAGCTTGTCTAGCGAGTATGCCGAAGCTTTACCGGCTTCTTTTGCGATCAATACCCCTGAGATACGACGTTCCATATCCCCTTTGTACGGTTGGTATTCCTTGAGGCGGTGTGCCATGATGGCTTCCCCTGAAGTTGCAGTAAGAACATTATTTCTAAGGCCCATGATACCGCGTGAAGGGATCTCAAACTCAAGGCGAGTAAGATCGCTTTTAGGCTCCATAACGAGAAGTTCACCTTTTCTTTTAGTGACCAATTCAATGACCTTTCCTGCTGTTTCCTCAGGCACGTCTACGGTCAACTCTTCAATAGGCTCGTGCTTTACACCGTCTATTTCTTTGAAGATCACCTGTGGCATACCCAACTGTAATTCATAGCCTTCGCGACGCATCGTTTCAATCAAGATCCCTAAGTGAAGGATACCACGACCGTGCACAATGAATTGGTCCGCTGAGCCCGTCTCTTCAACGCGCAATGCAAGGTTTTTCTCAATCTCCTGCATGAGGCGCTCACGAATCTTCTGAGAAGTCACGTGCTTCCCTTCTTTACCAAAGAACGGCGAGTTGTTGATTGAGAACAACATGCTCATGGTTGGCTTGTCAATCTCCATATGCGGAAGCGACTCTGGATTCTCAGCATCGGCGATGGTATCGCCAATCTCAAATCCCTCAATACCGTTAACCGCTACAATTTCACCGGCACTGGCTTCTTTGATTTTCGTCTTTCCAAGACCTTCAAAGGCCATTAATTCCTTGATGCGAGCCTTCTTCGTGCTGCCATCGCGCAAACAAAGGGCAACAGGCATATTTTCTTTCACCTGACCGCGAGTCACGCGACCAATGGCGATACGGCCAGTGAACGAGCTAAAGTCAAGCGATGTGATCTGCATTTGCAGGCTACCTTCAGATACTTCAGGAGCAGGAATAGTTTCTACAATGGTATCGAGTAGGTAGGTGATGTCGTCGGTTGGATTTTGCCAATCTGGACCCATCCATTTTTCCTTGCCCGATCCATAAACCGTTGTGAAGTCCAACTGCTCCTCAGTCGCATCGAGGTTAAAGAACAATTCAAATACCTGATCGTGTACCAAATCTGGCGTACAGTTGGGCTTATCTACTTTGTTAATGACTACAATAGGCACTTTACCCAAGGCTAGTGCTTTCTGCAATACGAAACGCGTCTGGGGCATAGGGCCTTCAAAGGCATCTACTAAAAGAATTACACCGTCCGCCATGTTCAAGACACGCTCAACTTCGCCACCGAAGTCACTGTGACCCGGAGTATCGATGATGTTGATTTTGGTATCCTTCCAACGAATGCTCACATTCTTCGATAAAATGGTAATCCCGCGCTCGCGCTCAAGATCATTGTTATCGAGCAGAAGGTCGTCTACTTGCTGGTTGTCACGGAACAATTTTGCCGTGTGTAACATGTTATCTACCAGGGTAGTCTTACCGTGATCGACGTGTGCAATAATTGCAATATTTCTCAAATTCATGAGGGTAGTGATTTTCGCTGCAAAAGTAGGCTCTTTTATCCCCGTAGACTAACTTATTAAGGAGCAGTTTTATTAACCTAAACCCCTTCATTATGAAACGTACTCCTTTTTTGGGGCCAATTTTATGGCGCCCAACAATCGTCATCGCTATTTTCTTGGCTCAAAACCTATCGTTAAAGGCTGAAAAACAATTACTTACAAGTGATTTTGTTCAAAACTTTACGTTGTCCACAATTGTACAGCAGGAACTAGAAAGTATCGACACTTCTGATTTCACCTGGATCGAAAACGATCGATATCACCCTCCTTCTTGGCCTGAAGATTCAATTTCTTTTGGGTTAGCGCTGCAGAATCGGCCCGCTTTATCTTCAGTTGCGCCGCTTTCAATACATGCCGATACCGTTCATTTCGAGTGGAAAACCACGGGTAAATATTCGGCTGTTTACCAGGCCAGTCTTTTTATTGATAGTGTATTTAAGAGTACCTATATGCCGTGCTGTGATCAGGCTTTTACGGGCAATTCATTAGCCCCTCAATTGACCTTACTCAAAGCAGGTATGCCTTTGGTAGTAAACCATATGCCAAAAAGCTCCCATTACCCCATCTATCTCGTGGGAGAAGGCACCTTAAAGTCATTTGGAGCTCAGGGTTGGTTCTTCTTCCCGCCGAATCTATACGCGAGTAACAAACCACTTACTCTGGTGGGAAGAGGTCCGCATAAGGTTTATTGGCTTGGTGCAGATCATCCAGATATTTGTCCTGGCCAGGAGTTTTATTTCGAAGAAGAGCTGCTTGGAACGGCCCGTGAAGGTTCTTTTGATACCATATCTATAGATGCCCACTTTGATATATTGGGTAGACCATCAAGAACTATGGAACCTGTAGAGCTACGTAAAACAGGGAGAAAATGGCAGAAGGTAATTAAGGTCAAGTAATGGGTTTTTACTAAGTTGCACCCCTAACACTTTTGCTATGTATAGTACTCCTTGGATGAGTGACATTGTTGTTGGTACCATGCGTTGGGGCATTTGGGATGCGAATTTCAAGACATCGGATTATCAGCGAATGATTGAGAAAAGCCTAGAATTAGGCTTCACCACCTTCGACCATGCAGACATCTACGGAGATCACACAACGGAAACCGAGTTTGGCGAAGTATTAAAAAGCCATCCGGAACTCCGCGAGCAAATGGAAATCGTTACCAAATGCGGCATCCTACGCGTTTGTGATAACAAGCCACAGCATTACATCAAGGCCTACGACAGTTCTAAAGAGCACATATTGCAGAGCGCAGAGGACAGTCTAAGACAATTAGGTACGGATTATATTGATGTTTTGCTCCTTCACCGTCCAGATTTCTTGATGAATCCGGACGAGATCGGTGAGGCCTTTGAGCTCTTGTACCGCAGTGGAAAGGTGCGCAGCTTTGGCGTGAGTAATTTTACGAAAAGCCAGGTTGAAATGCTTAGTGAAAGTGTCCCCGTGGGAACCCATCAACTCGAGATTTCTGTAAAAGCGCTTCAGGCCTTTTCAGATGGAACCCTTGACCAATGCACAAAAGACGGTATTGTCCCTATGGCTTGGTCGCCGCTCGGTGGCGGAGATTTGCCTAAAACTTTGGTTGAAGAGTTGAAGAAGTGGGCGGACGAATTTGGAACAACACCACAAGTCATTGCTTTGGCTTGGCTCATGCAGCATCCTGCTGGAATATTACCTGTCATAGGAACCACGAAAGAAGACCACCTCGTAAAAAGTAAAGAAGCCTTGAGCATCAAGCTTGACCGCCAGCAATGGTATAGCATATATCAAGCTTCTACCGGAGTCAGAATACCATAGTATGGAAACACAGGAAAATCTCGCGCTAAGCGCTGCGAATTATGAGAATCAAGTAGGACTGAAGTTTCAGCTCTACAACAGTCTCTTTCTCACTTTGCCTTTGGACGGTATACGTAATACAGGGATGTTTATTCCCATCCTCAACGAGTACTGCTTGAACCGATTGGCGGAAGGTCATAGCCCAAAGGACATCATTGAGCAGTTCTTTGATGAGTTCAAAGAAGGCGAAGATTTGCAAAGCAGACACAACTTTTTGTTCAAAGTCTTGCAATATGTGGAGCGTCAAGTAGTATTGGTGGATGCCCTCGAGGATGCTGCCTACGGGAAGCTGAATAACTTGAGTGGAAAAGGGTCTCTAAGTGAGTTAATGATGCGTACCGAACGCACTGGTAATCTAGACGAACTAAAGAATAGATTACAAGAGTTCTCAATACGTCCTGTTCTTACCGCGCATCCCACACAGTTTTACCCGGGTCGAGTACTTGCCATCATTACAGATTTAACAGAGGCTATTCAGAAAAACGATTTGTCGTCCATTCGCATGTACCTCAAGCAGCTTGGTAAGACGCCGTTTTTCCAAAAGAAAAAGCCGACACCTTACGATGAGGCTATTAATCTCATCTGGTACTTGCAGAATGTATTTTATAAAAGTGCCGGGGATATTACGGCTGAAATGCGCCGCAGTCTCCCAGATTGGGACGGCACACTGAATCTTATCAACCTTGGCTTTTGGCCGGGTGGCGACCGTGATGGTAATCCTTTTGTAAGTATCGATACCACAAAGAAAGTAGCCGATCGATTGAGAAGTGTATTGCTGCAATGTTACTACCAAGATCTCAGAGGCCTTCGTCGTAGAATATCCTTCGACGGAGTCTATGAAGACCTGATGACTATTGAAAAACAAGTGCTTCGTTGCATTCGACACCAAGAGGATTGGGACTTTATTTCATTTAGAGAAGCCTTGCGCGGTGTGCGTTCAGATTTAATCCAAAAACACGACAGTATCTTCGTAGAATTGGTCGAAGAATTGTTGGACCGTGTTGCGTTGTTCGGATCGCATTTTGCAAGTATTGATATTCGCCAAGACAGTCGTGAAATCAAACGTGCTTTCGATTCATTGCTCGATCAATTAGGTCTGCAAGAGCCGGGAACTCCCGAAGAGCTTTTCAAGATGAATGCAACCTGGGACGGAACGCTTACAGGGGACGACCGTATTGACGATACGTTACAAAGCTTTAAAACCATTCGTGCAATACAAGCATCTAATGGGCCAAAAGGTGCGCACAGGTATATCATTTCGAATTGTCGTGGTGCTATGGATGTAGCACGCGTATTTGCATTGGCAAGATGGACGGCCTTTGGTGCAGAAAAAGTATCGGTGGATGTAGTTCCGCTATTTGAAACTATTGACGATTTAGTAGGTGCAGGAGCATCTATGAATACCTTGTATTCCGATGAAAACTACCGTGCCCATTTGCTGCGTAGAGGGAATAAGCAGACCATTATGCTTGGATTCTCAGACGGTACGAAAGACGGTGGTTATATGTCTGCCAACTGGAACATCTACCGCGCGAAAGAGAACCTTACCCGTGTATCTAAACAAAACGACATAGATGTACTCTTTTTTGATGGCCGTGGGGGACCACCAGCACGTGGAGGGGGTAATACCCACAACTTCTATGCATCGCTGGGTAAGAACATAGCCTCTTCTGAGATTCAACTTACGGTTCAAGGGCAGACGATTTCAAGCAATTTTGGTACGCCGGAAAGTGCGCAGTTCAATATGGAGCAGTTGATTACCGCCGGTTTAGAAAACCTACTATTGGAGGATGATACCAAACTGTTGCAACCGACTGAACGTCAACTTTTGGAGCAGCTGAGTGATATCAGTTTGAAGAGTTACACTGCCCTGAAAGAAAATCCGTTGTTTACAGAGTTCCTTGAGGAAATGAGCCCGTTGAAGTTTTACGGAATGGCCAACATTGGCTCCCGTCCTTCAAAGCGTGGTAAAGCAAAGAAATTGGAATTAGATGACCTTCGCGCCATTCCATTTGTAGGTGCTTGGTCGCAACTGAAGATGAATATTCCTGGGTTTTACGGCTTGGGTCAAGCTATTGAGCAACTGGCATCCGAAGGAAAGTTGCACGAAGTTGAGGCGTTGTACAAGAAGTCTAAGTTCTTTAGAACACTCGTTGAGAACTCTATGCAAAGTATGTGTAAGAC
>JACESW010000046.1 GCA_013911625.1 Cryomorphaceae bacterium
TCAAGGTATTGTTGGGCCTAGAAAACGATCCCTCGGGAGCCGGCTACAACACCCTACAATCTCTGATTGCTATAGGTTCAGGAGGATGGACCGGAAAGGGTTTCTTAAACGGTACACAAACTAAATTAGACTTCGTTCCTGCCCAGAGCACAGATTATATTTTCTGTACTGTTGGTGAAGAATGGGGCTTTTTAGGCACGTTCCTACTCATGCTCGCCTTTGGACTACTCATTGGTCGTATTATATGGCTTGCTGAGCGTCAGAAAGACGATTTTAGCCGATTCTATGGTTATGGCGTTGCCAGTATTTTCTTCACCCATTGGGTCATCAATATCGGTATGACCATCGGGCTATTCCCAACGGTGGGTATTCCTTTGCCATTCTTTAGCTACGGAGGCTCCTCACTATGGGGTTTTACCCTATTGTTATTCATCTTTATCAAGCTGGATGGCGAACGTCAGAACAGACTTTCTTAAAGCTTCTAAACTACCGTTCTCACTTATTGATGCGAATGTAACAACCTTCTAATCCCTAGTCATAAAAGAAATTAAAAGCAAAAAAAAACCACCCCTCGGGGTGGTTTTCTTTATCTGTTAAAGGCGCTGCTTAGAACATCAAGTGACGCTTGTCCTCGATATCTGCTTTGTCTTGTAATGCCTTGTATGCTTGAACACTCACTAGATTTCTCAAGCTCTGCTGAGTTGTGCGTGCTTGGTTTGAAAAATCAACAGTAGGTGCTGGTTGTGCAGGCTGGGTGATTGCAACAAATGCACCGCTCTCTCCAGCGATAACCTCGCTTAGTTCACCTGAAGGAATACCACAAATGGTTCCCACAACCTTAGCTTCGTTACCTACGCCTGCAATATTCGCCTGCCCCTTGAAGTTCAAAGTACGTACCTGCTTGCCTGCAGCAGTAGCGACATCTTCAATGCTTGCAGCACCGCTTAGGGCAGCCTCAAGACGCTCTTTAATGATTGCCTTCTTCGCTTCCTTTTTGGCAGCTTCCAAACATTGAGCAGCAACAGACTCATAAGGAGTCGTTCCTTCTTCTAGTTTATCAGTGAGGATAACTACAACGTATCCCTTACCGTCATTTTCCAAGAGGCCAATGTTTCCAATCTCACGATCGTCATCCCATGCCCAACGAACCACGCGACGAGAAGTACCCAAACCTGGAACCACCTCTTCAAATTGCGCAAGGTTTCTTGCAGGGCGCAAAGACAAGCCTTGCTCCATAGCCAATACGCGGTAGTCGTCAGCACTCTGTGCAGATGCTGCGTAAGTAGATGCTTGTCCATACAATGCTTGTATCGTTTCATCAGAAGGAAGGATTTCGCGAATTACTTGGCCAATTTTATAGGCTTGGTTCGCTCCTTTCTGATCAGTGATTTCGATGATGTGGAAACCAAACTGTGTTGGTACCAATCCTAAATCACCCTCTTTGCCGAAGTAACAGAAGTTCTCAAACGGCTTGGCCATCATACCGCGGCCAAAGTACCCTAAGTCGCCACCTTTCTCCTTAGCAACTACGTCCGAAGAATACTCCTGACTAATAGCTTCGAATGCAGATGGATTGTCTTGCAAGTATGCAAACAGGCTATCCGCCAAAGTCTTCGCTTCCATCGGCGTACGAGTAACGCTAGGATCTACTCGAGTAGCACCTGCGAATGGAATCAAAATGTGACGCGCCTGAACGCTATCTGCTAAAATTTTCTTGTCAACAAGCTTTACTACCGAGAACGAACCTCCTAAATCAATCGGTCCTTTCTGGTAACCTACATCCTGTCCGTCAACGAGCGTATCTATACCTGTACCCACCAACTGGTCGATCGTAAAGTACTCTGGAATAAAGCGAACATCGCTGTGCAAGTTCACAAACACACTGTCGTCTTCTGCAGAGAACCACTCCAATGAGAGTGTTGCCAATTCTGCCTTAAGAGCATCGCGATCAGCTTGTGAAGGTGCCAACGGGAAATTGATGTATTCAATGTTGCGACCGTCTTTCTGAGTAAACTCGTCTTTATGTGCATTATAGTACTTCTTCGCATCCGCTTCGGTTACCGTAATCTCGTCTTCGTTTACGTCGATGTAAGGCACATACACGTATTGAGCCGGGTGCTGAGCATCACTGCGAGCAAATTCTGCAGCTACCAATGAAGAAGGCATAAATACTGCCTTTTCAATAGCATTAGTGAATTTGAAGTTGTTCGCCTGATTAACTACAGCGTTCTCAAAAGACAACCATTGCGTCCACATTTCTGCGCTCTGCTCCGTAACGTCTTTATTATCACGTACCTGTGCTAAGTAGCTCTTGAACATGTTCTCGTCGAACTGACCGTTCGCGCCGGCAAAGCTCTGGCGGATGTTTGGGTTATTGATGATATCAAGGTAGATCTCCTGCTGAGAAACGCTCATATCCGCAGCGTCTAATTCTTCGCCGAGGATAGCATCTGACATGAAGTTGGTCCAAACAAAGTTCGCCAACTGCACGCTAGAAGTATTCGCGTATGTTTCAGGATTACCTGCTCTGAGCTCCTCCATCTTCTTGCTCACTTCTTGACGCGATAACTCCACGCCATTTACTGAACCAACGATGTTAGGATCTCCAAAAAACTTCGAACCTCCCGACTTAAACAAGTCGCCAAGTAAGAATGCCAAAAGTGCTACAAACACTACAACGATCAATAAACCTGAGCGTTGTCTAATGCGTTCAATTGTTGCCATTACTATGCAATTATTGTGATGAGTCTGCGAATATAAGATTTTGAGCCAATTAAATGGCCTTTACAAGCACCTCTTCGAGCCTATTGGACGTAGTTTTTTCTACGATAAATAAGTATTGGTCACTTCGCACGACCGTGCCCTTGGTTGGGATGCTCTGGTGCACATCTAAAATGTACCCTCCTAAGGTATTGTAATTCTCACTTTCAGGGATGCTCAATCCCCACTTTTCATTAATATCGCCTACCTCTAGACGAGTAGAGAACAACCACTCATTAGGACGAACTTCCTTCTCTAGAAGTGCCTCGGCATCGTGTTCATCCTCAATTTCGCCAAAAATCTCCTCAATAACATCTTCCAATGTAATTATACCGCTCGTTCCACCGTGCTCGTCCAAGACTATAGCGATATTGCGCTTTTCCTTGGTAAATAGATTCAAAATCTCATCCGCCCTCATGCTCTCTGGGATAAAACTCACCGGACGCAATACGCGCTGGAGGTTCTCGGGGCGACGAAAGAGCTCGAATGCATGCACGTAGCCAATAATCTTATCGATATTTTCATCAAATACAAGAAGCTTGGAATAGCCGCTTTCGATAAACAAAGCATGTACCTCCTTCAAATCGGTATTGACCTCAATACCTTCAATTTCCGTACGCGGAATCATAAACTCTCTTGCCTTGGTTTCAGGGAATTCTAAGGCGTTCTTAAAGATTTCTAACTCCGGGTCAACCTCTTCATCTCCCTCCACAGTTTTGGGTACACGTTCTCTAACATAATGGTCCAATTCCACCCGTCCAAAGTCATTGCTTTCTTCTTCTGCCTCAATTCTAAAGATGTACTTCAAGAAGAATTGGCTCACACCTAAAAGAAGGGCACTCGGTGCTCGAAGTACCCAGAAAATCAAATACGCAGGAACACTCAATACCTTCATGAGCCCTTCTGCATTTTGGCGAAAAATCGTCTTTGGTAAAAATTCAGCAAAGACCAGGATAATGATGGTTGAAATGGAGGTTTCCACGAGTAAAACCAGGTAGTCGAATGCAGACCAATGCTCAAAATAGGGCTCCATGAACTGATGCATGTAATTCCCATATAAGACCAGCGCTACATTGTTCCCAACCAGTATTGCCGCAATAAATGCCGCTGGCCGGTCGACTAAATAACCCAAAACGCGGTAGTTCCAACCGCCTTTTTGACGTTCAAGCTCAACATGAAGTTTGTTGATGCTCAGATACGCCATTTCCAACCCTGAGAACAGGGCCGAAAACAAAATAGACGCTATGATGATAGTAGTGATTTGCACTATTTATTCATCTGCTTCAAACGGCTGTTTCGGCGCAAGAAATACATAAAGACAGCTGCCCCTAAGAACAGAGAAAACTTAATCGTTCGGTTCCAATCGCCCCACCCCATATATACCTCAACAGCACTCACAGCTGCCACCGCGAGCCATAAAAGTTCTACTACGCGCATTGCTTTATTCATCGTTTACTGTGATTTCACCCTGAACCTTAAAGATTCGGTAATTATTAAATTCTTGATCGGCCTCGAAACCTAAACCAGTGATCAACTGCCCTTCGGTTTCTATGGTCACCTTTTTATCTGTATACAATCGTTCCTCTTTCTTATCCCAGAACAGAAGTTCAGTCAGCATTTGCTCACCTTTTCCGTTGCGCACTATCACATTACCGCCAATCGCCCATAGATCGCTTTTCTTATCCTGGTGTGCGGTATCCGCTGTCATCACCGTTGAGCTCATCTCTGGACCATTGTAAAAGCGCACGTTTAGTCCGCCTCCGAAAAATACATATGGCGGTTCCATGTTGCCATAATCCTGCACTAAGGCAGCATCAATTTCAAGGATATTTATGCCACTATCGCTGTAGACGATGTTGGCATGACGTTGTTCGTTCAAGGGGTAATTGACCAAAGGTGCATTGATTTCTTCAACAACGTTCTCGTCGTTGGTACACGAAGAAAACGCAAGCAAAACGAGGGCGAAAGAAACAATATGTTGGAGGTTCCTGTACAATGCTGGTGCTGTCAATTATCCTTTCAAATGTAGGCCAAAAAAAACTCCCCGAGGCCGCGCCTCGGGGAGTTCACAAAATTTATTGTCTCGTGTTTAGTAGAACTTCACACTTACTGTTTCATTGATCCAACATCCGATGTTGATCTGATCACCTTCTTTAAAGCCAAGCTGGAACGCTACACCTTTATCCGGTACTGCTGCGCTGTATGCAGCGATCAATTTAGACGCTTTATCTGCAATAGTTGGGTCAATACTGCGTGCATAGCTTAGCTTGTTGATTGCTGCCCAGTAAACGGCATTTTTTTCAACAGCGTTTGAACCACATTGACCTGCAGCATCAGCATACAGTGTCGCCAAATACAAGTACGGGTTCCCCCAATCCTTACGAAGCTGTCCTGCTTTCAAACAGTTGCTCTTCGCTGAAGACATTGCACCCATCTTATTGTTTACATACGCAAGACCCATGTAATCGTCTGCAGTTTTGCGCAAGTCCTCTTCCTGATCAATAGCTTCCGTATAGTACTTTTTAGCCATCGCCCAGTCGCTCTTGCGAACACCTAGTTTTGCCATAGAACGTGCAGCGCTTGCAGAAGGCTCTAAAGAGTATAGACGCTCTGCGATCAACAAGAATACAGGGTTATCTGTACAGCTTGCCATTTCGCCGTCCTCACCTTCACGCTCTTTCTGAAGCATCTTCGCAGCACGCTTCAACCACTCTACGTCGTCTTGGTGCTCGTTGAATTTCTCTTCGTTGTAGATAAGGGCAAGTTTCTCACACGTTAACAACGGAGACAACGCCTTCTCAATGTTGCTCTGAACTTTATCGTAGTTCGGCAATGTCTTTTGAGCGCGTGCTAAGGCTTTGTTTTCTTTAGAAGACAATTCTACTGAATCTGCTTTGGCGCTAAGGTTTGAAATCTCATTGCTGTATTGCATGGAGTTGTATTCCAATGCTTCGATCACATTGTTGTACACTGCGAACAAGGCGTCCACATCTTTGGTAATGTTGAACAACTTAATGTTCGTTAGGAAGTAGGCATTCAGCTGAGAAGCAGACATGTCATTACCTGCAACAGCGTATGCTGCTTCGAAAAGGACAGCTGCAGCTTCCACGCTGTCTTTGTTGTACTTGATGTACTTCGATGCTTTCTCTGACAATACATAACCTTCTTTACCTGGGAAGTACTGGAGACGATCATCGTACAAACTAACAAGCAGGTCAACATATCCTTGGCGCTCTGCGGGATCTGTTGTTGCCTTAATTTTCGTTTCAACAATCTTAGGACCGTAGATGAACGTTGCTTTTTTCGCGGCAGGGCAAGTCTGGTAAACTTTTAACCATGGCTCGAAAGCACCAGCATAATCCTTGCTCTGATAGAAAGAACCAAAGATGTTGTAGTTGTCATAACAAATCACAGAATCGGCTACCGATTCACCCCATTTATTTTGGGCATTTACGTTAGCAGTCATTACTACTGCCACAAGAAGGAATACTATTCTCTTCATAATCAATTGTTGTTTATCTATATCTAAATTTCTGGAACCACTTGTCGTTCAAAGTGATACCTAGATTGAAATTCCAATAATCTTCGCGGAGGTTTGCTGAGTTTCCATCCCATCTTTGACCTCTCCCCATACTTATATTCAAAAAGCTTGCCTTTTGTTCACCAGGCGCTAAAGATCTGTAGATCACTGGGAAGCTAATTCCGGCATTAAACTCACGTGAAGTATATCCTACACCATCCCATTGGTATTGTCCAACTTCCTGAAATGCACCAATGCGGTATCGTGCCAGCACAAAGTAGTTTCTGCTTCTCCCGAGCGCTGGGAAGCAGTAAGCAGGCACAATCGCTGCACCGAAACTCATACGCTCGCTGTTGAGCATTGTTGCTCCGGGGTCAATACCTCCGTTTGGAATGAATGATCTGAATTCGTCCCAGTTAGTTACGCGGTAATCCACCAATATGTCCCAAGCGTTGATTGGAGAATTATTGATGTTTTTGGTAAAACCAATACCCACACCGTAACTAGACGGTAGTACGGCGCGGCCTTGTTCACTTAAGTCGTAAAAGAGTGTATCAACTACAGACTCAGCGATCCCGCTGTTGATGAAGGTGTATTGTGTAGAGATTTGACGCGCATTTAGATCTTGACCTAAAGCGTAAACGCCACCGGCCGTGATGCGGTATTCACCAAATTCAAATTTAAGCTGCGTTCCTAAATCAAAAGTAAAATCACTAATCCCTGTTCTTCGCGAATTACTCACCGACAAGAAATCCGGATCAGCAATGATCGTTTTGTTGCTTTCGTCGATCTCACCAAAAATGTATTTAGCATTGGCTCCTACAGAAATCCATTTAAATGGCTGTGCAGCAAGTCCAAAAGTGAACTTATCGTAACCGCCTTTACCAATTGAACGGTATTCATACACGCCAAAATCGTCCGATGAATCGACCACGCTGATACTATATCCTTTAGCTGCCAATGGGCTTACAGAAAAAGAGCCCGCGAAATACTCGTTGAACTTGAAACCAAATCCGAAGTAATCATAATAGGTATTAAAATTCGTCTGATCAATGTCCTCGTCCGTAATGCGGTGTCTAAAAGATCGATGCGCACCACTCATTTCTAAGGTTGCGAAATCCATGTTGGTATACCCTGCAGGGTTCAGCATATTGATCGAGAAGCGGTCAATATTCGCAATACCTGTCCCGCCCATAGCGAGATAATTTGGAGTAATTCCAAAGGATGTTTCACCAAAACCGTTGATACTTAACGGACTTACTGAGTTGGTCTGAGCAGCTACACTACCTGGTACCACTAGGCTCAGCGCAAAAAGTGTGGCTGAAAGAAGAGCTTTAAAGCGTACCGTTTTCGGCATAATAATCGTAGAGGTGCCTAATGGCATGTAGTTCATAATTAACGGGTGCAAATATGTAGTTTTTTAGGGGCTTAGGCAAACGTTCTGAATGTCCTCCGCAAATAAGGACTCGATTTAGTTTGAAAGTAGCAGTATAGTCGTCGATCATAGCTTCCATTTCCTTCTGCAATGCTATATCTACACCGGCTTGCAAACTACCTTCGGTATCTGAACCCAACAACGCTGAAGTCTCAGAATATTGGACGCGCGGCAAGGCCGCTGTCATTGTATTCATTGCCTCGTATCGCATTTCCCAGCCGGGCGAAATGGCACCGCCTAAAAACACTCCTTCACGGACAACATTGTAGGTGATACAAGTGCCCAAAGTAACTAAAAGAAAGCTCTGATGACCTTCAAGAAAATGCGCATTACATAGCGCCCAACGATCCATTCCCAAAGTAGACATACTCTTGTACTTGGATGCTAACGGCCACACATCATCTTCCTTCAATAGGCGAATAGACTGACTTTGGTCAAAGCGTAAAGAGGTTGAGCCAGATGCATATCCAAAAAATTGTCGACGCTCGTGTTCTTTAAGAAAGCCCTTGAAATCGTCTTTTGAGAACCTAAGGATTTCATTGGTACTGGTGTCCAACACCTTAGCTGTAGTG
>JACESW010000047.1 GCA_013911625.1 Cryomorphaceae bacterium
GGTCTAAAAAGGTGCGAAATTCTGCGAGTGTCATCATCATATTATCAATCAAAAGTAGCACGCACATCCCAAATAATGGGTGCTCAAAGTATCAGGGGGCTTGAATTTAACCTAACCTTAAAACATCACTAAAGACGCCTCGGGCAGTGACCTCAGCGCCTGCACCGGCTCCTTGAATGACCATGGGGTGGTCGCCGTAGCCTTCCGTATAGATTTCAAACAAGCTGTCCGAACCCTGAATACCGCCTAAAGGAGAACTTTTAGCCACAGTAGCCAGCTCTACCTTCAGCAAAGCTTTACCACTAGGGTCTATCTCCAAATCTCCTACATAGCGAAGTACCTCATCCTGCTTCAATGCGCTTTTCACCGCAGCGTAATGATCGTCTAGAGCGGAGAAACAAGATTTGAAGTCTTCGTAAGGCTGCTCATTTTGGAAGGCTTCAGGAATAAGATTCTGAATGCTTACCTCGCTAATTTCTGCCTTTACTTCCACCGTTCTGGCGAGAATCAAGAGTTTACGCGCCACGTCCATGCCATTAAGGTCTTCGCGTGGATCAGGCTCTGTAAAACCGCTGCTTTGGGCTTCGTTCAACACATCCGTAAAGTTTCTATCACCAGCACTAAAGGTGTTGAACAAGAAACTCATGGAGCCGCTAAAAACGCCTTTGATTCGTGTTATTCTATCGTGGCTGTGGTGCAATTGCAAAAGGGTATCCACGAGCGGCAGCCCTGCACCTACGTTAGTTTCGTATTTGAACGTTTTACCCTTTCTGACTAATAGCTTACGCAAGTCGTCGTAAAAGGCCTGTTCACGGGCATTTCCCTTCTTATTGCTGGCCACAAGATCACAACCTACCTTAACAAATTCCGGGTAATACGAAGTGAGGTTTTCGTCCGCCGTGTTGTCCACAACCACGAGGTTGGTCAATCCAGAATCTTTGAGCTGCTGAACGATGGCTACGGGATCATTAGATGTGGTACTTTGCGACAACTCCTCTTTCCACTGCTCACCTAGTCCCTCAGGCGAGAAGAGGGATTTAGTGGAATCGGCCATGCCTATTAAGCGAACGTCTAAATGACGCTTTTCCTTAACATGCTCGCCGCTCTCCAAGACCTGACGAATGAATGTGCCTCCAACCAGTCCTTTACCGAAGCAGAAGACGTTTAAACGCTTGTACTGGCCCAACAAGGCACTGTGTACCACTTCTAATGCTTTCTTCTCATTCGTACCGCGAATGACCAAGGAGATCTGGTGCCCTTCCACGCTGTTGGCAATCAGGTGCATCCAAACATTGTTGCGTCTTAACTCATAGATGGCACGCTCTAGAGCATAATTATGTCTGCCGACAATATTGAGTATGGTCAATCCTTCAGTCGCCTTAATAGCGGTCCCACGAACACCTTCAAATGCCTTTTCAAGTGCGGTGACGGCACGCTGGGCATCCTTTTGTGAAACCACAAGACCGAGGCTGCGCTCACTAGAGGCTTGACTGACTAGCTTCACGCTAATGCCTTCGTTGGAAAGCGCTCCAAAAGCTGTTGCATCAATACCGGCTACCCCTTCGAATGCAATACCGGTTATGCTTATAAGGGAAACATCACTGACCGCAGAAACGGCCTTCATTCCTTTGTCCCCACCTTCGGCATCGATCACTGTGCCTATGCCTGAGGCAGACTGGTGTATGCTGCGAATATGGATCTCTACACCCAATTCTTCCGCCAAAGCCAACGCCTCACGATCTAATAATCCCGTACCGGCACTTGCCAACTCTTGCGCCTCTCGGTAATTCAACTGGGCAATAATTTCAGCCGTGGCTACCTTCTCCGGATCAGCGGTAAATACGCCGTCCACAATGGTCCACTGCTCTACGACCTTAGCGCCTAATTCTTGCGCCCATTCCACAGCTTTAAGCTTTCCCTGACCTTGAGCGTAGCTTCGTGCTTGTATAGGCACAGGCAATTCACTCAATGCAGCAAACAGGGGTTCCACGTGGGTGTCCGGGAACAGCACGGCCATCTCGTTGTGGTCGCGCTTCTTAATCATCTCCACTGCTTT
This sequence comes from Cryomorphaceae bacterium, assembly GCA_013911625.1. Next base: position 2,057 of record JACESW010000047.1, read on the forward strand.
CTCTTGGGCAGCTTTATCGCTAAAAATTTGGGTAGTCAGTTGTACTATTCTACTCATGGTAAAAGGCTGCAATGGCAGCATTTATTTGGGGGTATTCAATTAAAAATCCATCGTGGCCGTAAGCACTATCTACGACCTTTAGAGTGGCATTCGGTAAATTCGTGGCCAATTCCTCTTGCACTGCCACCGGTATCAAAACATCACTAGAAATACCAATAACCAGCGTAGGAACGGTAATTTTTCCAAGCGCACTTTGCAGTCCACCTCTACCTCTACCCATATGGTGGGTATCTAATTGCTCGGTCAGCTTGTAGTAACACGCGGCATCAAAACGATCCACCAACTTTTGGCCGTGGTACCTCATGTAAGAAGGCGCCTTAAAATCTTCCAAAGCTTCACGATCATCGGGCTGCGCATCATTAAACTGTGCGGCTGTTCTGTAGTTCAGCATACCTATAGCTCGTGCTGCTTGCAACCCTCTGCTACCATCGCCCTCATTAAGGGTTGGATCCGTCTTTAAGGTCAAACGCATCGCTTCATGGATGGCTTTGTTCCAGGGCATCTCACGGGCACCTGTAGCAAGAAGTACCATGTGGTTAATCGTACCAGTAAAAGCATGAGCAAATTCAAGGGCTTGGTACCCTCCGCAACTGCCGCCCAATAGCGTGTCTATATGCTGAATGCCTAAATCTGAAGCTACTGCCAGTTGCGCCTTGACAGTATCACGAATGGTCACAAGCGGGAAAGACATTCCTCCGTGTGTCAATGGGCTGCCACTACCGTAGGGGCTGCCTAGCATATTTACACAAATAACATCCCAATTCGCATAGATGCCATCACCGGAGAACAATCCAGACCACCATTCTTCCGGATTGCTGTTGGCTGTCAAAGCATGGAAGGTCCACACAAGTGGTTTTGAACCGTCGCACACACCACGCTGGTGGTATTGAACGGGTACCTCTGTCAATGTTGTCCCTGATTCGAGCGTGAGCTGTTCAATATGGAGTGTTTTAGCAATCATTTTGCAGCTTGGCTGAAATCTTCGATCAAATCTTCCACGGTTTCTAATCCAAGGCTAAATCGCAATAGACCGTCTTCAATACCCACCGCTTCTCGAACGTCCTTAGGCGTTTTGCTATGGGTGGTAGATGCAGGATGCGTCGCAATACTGCGCGCATCACCTAGGTTGGCGGTCAATGAAAAGATGTTCAGGCCATTGAGAATGTTTCGCGCCTCTTCCAAACCGCCTTTAACGACACAGCTAACCATTCCTCCTCCTGCACTCATTTGCTTTTGGGTCAATTCATACTGCGGATGGCTCTGAAGCCCAGGGTAAATGACACGCTCTACGGCTGGATGTGTTTCTAAAAATTTCGCAAAGGCAAGGGCATTGCTGCAATGACGGTCCATACGAACCGCCAACGTTTCTAAACTCTTGCTTAGCACCCACGCATTGAATGGACTCATGGAAGGACCCGTTCTGCGGATAAAACCATAGCAGGTGTCTACGAGCGCCTTTTTTCCGGCGATTACACCGCCAAGCACACGACCTTGGCCGTCGATCCATTTAGTAGCACTGTGAATGACGATGTCAGCGCCAAATTCCGCCGGGCGTTGCAAATAGGGCGTTGCAAAACAATTGTCCACCACATAGATGATGTTGTTAGCCTTACAAATGTTTCCAACAAACTCAAGATCGATCAAATCCAACGTCGGATTCGTGGGCGTCTCCAGATACAGTAGCTTGGTATTTGGACGAACGGCCTTCTCCCATTGCTCGGGATCGCGCGCATCCACAAAGGTGCATTCAATGCCCCATTGCGGCAATATGGTATTCAAAATATAGGTGGAATTCCCAAAAATGGCCTGGGCACTGATCACATGATCACCAGCCTTTAAATGTGCCGCGAACGTCGTGAATATGGCATTCATCCCACTGGCTGTAGCTACGGCAGATTCAACCCCTTCGAGGGCTGCTATCTTGCCGGCAAATTCGTCTGTGTTGGGATTACTAAAACGGCTGTATAAGTTCCCTTCTGCCTCCCCTGCAAAAATAGCAGCGCCTTCAGCTGCATCGTCAAAGGTGAATGATGAAGTGAGGTACAAGGGAACACTGTGCTCCTTTTGGTGAGTTTGCTGCTGTTGTAACCGTACCGCTTTGGTTTCGAAACCTAGTTCTTTCATGCTCTTTGAAGTTTAAGACCCACTTTCACGCTAGCTTCCAGGACGGCAAAAGCACTGCAATACTTCGTTTTGGTCAATTCCACCGCACGTTCCAAAACCGCATCCGAAGCATCGGTGTCTACGGTAATGACCAATTCCACACTATCAAAAATCCGAGGCATTTCCTCTCTTCTCGAGGCCACAACCTCGGAGCTGTAACTGCGGATTTCGTGACGGCCTTTCTTCAAAATGTGAATAATATCAATGGCACTGCAACCTGCCAGGGAAATGAGCATTAGCTGCATAGGGCGGAACCCGCCGTCTTTGCCGCCAAACTCTTCAGCGGTATCTAATCTTAATTCATGATTACCAGCTTTGGCCAACATGCCAAAACCGTCGTCTATACGCTCTAAACTTACTTTCATTGGATGAAATAGTTGTGAGCATTTCGAGAAAGAAGAGAATCTTGTACTTCTGCCAGTATCTACTTCCGCTGTTAGCGGAAAGGAATTAGCACCTTCTCAATAGATTTGAGGGTTGCTAAGGTTTCACAGGGCCGTTCCCTCCACCTTTCTCGATACACTCTTGTTATGCGACAAAGAAAAGGCAAATTAACAGAACGAACAACTCTTAAATTTTAATTCTGATTTGTGTGAACGCAACTGACCAAAATTCCGTTATTTGCGAACGATGCTTAGCTACAGTACACACCTTCATTCACACCAAGCCCCTTGGGTGACCTTCGTCCACGGAGCAGGTGGATCATCTACGATCTGGTACAAGCAGTTGCGTTCATTTAGAGAGAACTACAACATTCTTTTGGTCGATCTGCGCGGGCACGGAAAAAGCAAAGCACCTTTCTACGAGAAACTAAAACAGTACAACTTCACCACCATTGGGAATGAAGTCATTGAAGTACTCGACCATCTTAAAATTCAAAGCACACACTGGATAGGCATTTCCTTAGGGACCATCGTCATTCGCGAGATTACAGAACGCTTCCCGGAGCGCACAATCAGCATGATAATGGGCGGGGCGGTGATGAAGCTCAATAAACGAGGCCAAGTACTGATGAGAACGGGTGCTGCACTTAAAAGTGTACTGCCCTACATGATTTTGTACAAGTTCTTTGCTTGGGTCATTATGCCAAAGAAAAAGCATGTTGAGGCTCGCAATCTATTCGTAAAGGAGGCTCGCAAGTTGTACCAACAAGAGTTTAAAAGGTGGTTTACCCTCGTTGCCGAGGTCAATCCCTTATTGCGGTATTTCCGTTTTAACGATGCAAAAGTTCCTACCCTTTACATCATGGGTAGTGAAGACCACATGTTTTTACCGTCTATCCGTAAAATCGTAAGTACGCACCAGAGTGCCCTGCTTCACGTAATCGAAAATTGTGGTCATGTTGTCAACGTAGAACAACCGGAAATCTTCAATAATGAGGCCTTGAAATTCTTAAATAAAGTAGATAAACAATCGACTGATGAATAATCCTTTGACCAGGTTCAAATGGGTGGCATTTCTTGAAGGCACCTCTTTCCTCATCCTTCTATTCATTTGTGTGCCCTTGAAATACGGGCTTGACATCTTATGGCCAAACAAGATCATGGGTATGGCCCACGGGGTGTTAACGGTGCTCTACGTCTTCACCCTGATAGATTTCAGTATCAACTACCGTATTAGCGCACTTCGCGTGGTTCAATTCTTCATCGCTTCCCTACTGCCTTTCGGTACTTTTTATGCTGAAAAGAAGTGGATTAGACCACTGGAAGCTTAAAGTTCCTCGATTTTCTTGAGCAATGCTGCAGCTTCGGCAGCAACCTTGTCGCTTTCAGCACGATTCGAATGACTAAGCTCGTAGCTTTTCTTGATTAGGGCATCGTAGCGATCCTCCAGTTTCTCTTTTTCCGATTTCTTTTTAAACAGTCCGAACATAAGTCTTAATTTGTACGGATAACACCAATTGTATATGCTTGGTTTAAGACAATTCCTACAATTTACACTCCTTCTCACTGCCTTTACCGCATGTGAAAAAGCACCTGAACCTGAACCGCAACATCGACCTTCTTGGGGCGGAACAGATTTCAGTCAGTTGCCGAAAGTAGAGGCGGAAGGTTGGATTTTCAGAGATTCGGATTCGAACGAAGTTGATCCTATTCTCTACCTCGCCGAGCAAGGATTGAAAGTGATACGCTTAAAAGTATGGAACAATGCCAGTGGTGATGGTTCTTTAGAAGAGTTAACGCCCTATGCCCAACGCATTCACGATGCAGGAATGCAAGTCATGCTCACCTTTCATTACAGCAATACCTGGGCAGATCCTGGTGCCCAAACCATTCCTACACAATGGGCAAACCTTTCAGATACGGACCTACTAGATAGCGTTCGCTCTTTTACTAAAAAAGTTATTCAGGCTACCAATGCAGAATACGTTCAAATTGGAAACGAAATCAACCACGGGATGATGAAACCCTTTGGCGCTAGAGACGGTTCTGGCAACTTTCAAAGGCTCTTACAGGCAGGACTCGAAGGCGCTAGAGAAGCAGATGATTCTGTGATGACGTTCATTCATTACGCCGGTTTTGAAAATGCCGACATCTTCTACCGTACTATTGACAGCCTCGATTTTGATGCCATAGGCCTATCCTATTACCCCAAATGGCACGGCAAAAATCTTGGAGACTTACGCAGCAGTTGCTTTAATCTTACGAGCGAATTCGAACGACCTGTCTACCTGGTTGAATCTAGTTATCCATTTACCTTAGGCTGGGCAGATTGGACCAACAATCACATTGGTAGCGCTGACCAAATCATGGGTGCCTTCCCGCCATCACGTGCCGGTCAAAAAGCCTTTCTAGAAGAATTGCGAAACCTTACGGACAGTCTAAGCACTGGTTTGATGTATTGGGGCGGTGAATTAGTAGCTTACAAGGGACCGCAGGCACAAGACGGCAGTCCTTATGAGAATCAGGCCCTATTCAGTTTTAACGGTGTTGCCTTGCCCGCTATCTCTGCCCTCGGGTCGAACGACTAGACTTTTCATAAATTTGAGCAAATAATTTATTTATGAGAATTCCCGCCAACTCAGTATCAGAGTACATCTCTAAACTTCCCGAAGACCGTCGCGAATCCTTTGAAAGGATACTTGAAATTCTACGAAACAATCTACCTGAAGGTTTTCAGGAATGCCTAGGCTATGGAATGCCCGCGTTTGCCGTTCCGCACAGCCTATACCCAGACGGGTATCATTGTAAACCTGAGGAACCGCTTCCCTTTATCTCGGTGGGCAATCAAAAAAACTTCATTGGTTTTTACCATATGGGCGTCTATGCAATGCCCGAGATTTATGATTGGTTTGTTGGGGAGTACCCGAAGCATTCAAAGTTCAAACTAGATATGGGTAAAAGCTGCCTCAGACTAAAGCGAATGAATGATATTCCCTACGATCTAATCGCAGAATTGGCACAAAAAATCACGCCAGAGCAGTGGATTGAGGTCTACGAATCCAACATCAAGAAATAAATTATATTAGCCTCCCAAAACCATCCTAAATGCCTAATAGAAGAGATAAATTCGTCGATGTACACAAGGCCATTCGTGAAAAGAGCCCGTCGCTATATGCGGTGATTCCTAATCGGCTCATCGACTGGTTCAAAGAGCGTATCGTTCATGAATCGTACATTAATAATTACCTCAACGATCATTACGACGTTCGAGATTTCGAATTCTGTGAGCAGTTTTTAGCCGATAATTTTATTTCCGTCAAGACCGTAGGCGCTGAAAATATTCCATTAGAAGGCGGTGCTGTTTTTGCCGCTAATCACCCACTTGGTGGAACAGACGCACTTGCTATCCTTATGAGCATTGGAAAGCACAGGCAAGATGTGAAGTTCCTTTCCAACGACCTGTTGGATCAAATCATGAATCTTAATGGTCTTTTTGTGGGTATTAATTCTTTCGGGGCCAGTGCAAGAGAAAGCATTAGAAAAGTCGATGCATTATTTTCAAGCGACAATGCCGTATTCATCT